>NZ_JACJFI010000430.1 GCF_014164505.1 Shewanella sp. SG41-4
AATCCGAAATATTTGAATCTCCATTGCCTTCACTTGCAACCACTGTTTGGGCATCAGTATATCTTGTAACTCATACAAGGCGTTCATTAGTAGAAAGTTGCGTTTGAATAGGTCTTTTTCGGGTAATGGATCAAGGTTATGCATTAAACCTTTAGCTTGTAATTCACTGGCTAAATGATGCACTTTCCAACTTTGATTTGATGATTGTAATAAACTCAGCACAGGCCATATTAGCGGGTTGTCACCTTTGGGCACATTGAGTTCGTTACTGTCCGTGGTGTTTGCCAGTCCAGTTCCGTCAGTATTGTGTAAGGTTTTATTGAGCAACATAGTGGCGTATTCATCCTGAATTGGCGATTAAATCTACTAGTCATTAACGCCCACTATGCCATAGTCGTTTTTAATGACAAGCAGATTTATCTGTACCGATAAGCTTGTTCGACCAATTGGCAAGTGCATCGACTTGGGCGGTTGTTGATAGCATGCCTATCAAAGGTGAAATGATTCAGCGTGGGCCAATGACCGATGCGAGCATGCATTAAGCAAGTTACAATCAATTTTGAGTCATATTATGATTTGATCAACATTTTTATTTTTATGGGTTTGATCAATTAATTCCTATTCTTACAGGCAAGAAAGCTTTATTTGGTATAAAATTCTCCGCAAGAAATTAATCGGGGGCTTAACCAATGACAGATAAACACTTTATTAGTGCGCAACAACTACTGGAAGATTCATTTAGACTCGCTGCACAAGTATATGATAGTGGCTTTCGACCTCAGTTTATCGTGGGTATTTGGCGCGGTGGCGCTCCAATTGGTATTGCAGTCCAAGAGTATTTTGATTTTAAAAAAGTTGAAACCGATCATATAGCCGTTAGAACGTCTTCTTATTATGGTATTGGCACTGACAAACAAGATAAAAATATCAAAGTACACGGTTTGCATTACATTATTGAAAACGCCAATGCTAGCGATGGTTTGTTGATCGTTGATGACGTTTTTGACTCTGGCCGTAGTATTGATGCGTTGATTGGTAAACTAAGAAAGTTCATGCGTTTGAACATGCCAACCGATATCCGTATTGCATGCCCTTATTACAAGCCAAAAAACACTAAAGTAGAGCTAAAACCAGATTATTTTATTCATTCATCTGAAGATTGGTTAGTATTTCCCCATGAAGTGTCGGGGCTTAATCCGCAAGAAATTGCAGAAGGCAAAACTGACTTTAAAAACATCCAAGAATTGTTTTTATAAGCTCTATTCGACCGTTATTTAGGCGGTAATTAGCAACGAATTTACTTAGAACTTTGTTTAAAGTTTGCTAAAGTATACAGCTATGCGAGTGCGTCAACATACTTATGTCAATGCGACAGTATTAGTATGTTGGCGCACTTTTTTATCCGAATTAATGCGAAATTTAGTTAACATTATGGTTTCTGTAGAATTGTTCACCCCAGAGGCGCCTGTAAAGCGCCAACTTGAACTGTTAGCACCGGCTAAAAATGCTGATTATGGCATTGAGGCTATTCGTCATGGCGCTGATGCAGTTTATATTGGCGGTCCAGCATTTGGCGCGCGTCATAATGCTGGCAACAGCGTTGAAGACATCGCTCGCTTGGCTGAATTTGCTCATCGTTATCATGCCCAAGTGTTTGTGGCGCTTAATACCATTTTAATGGATGACGAGATAGATAAAGCGCAAAAGCTTATTTGGCAACTTTATGAAGCCGGTGTCGATGCCTTGATTGTTCAAGACATGGGGGTTTTACAATTAGATCTTCCACCTATCGCGTTACATGCGAGTACTCAAACTGATAACCGCAGCCCAGAAAAAACGGTGTTTTTCGAACAAGTCGGTTTTTCACAAGTTGTGTTGGCTCGTGAATTAAATATTCCACAAATTCGCGACATTGCTGCTAGCACAAAGATGAAGTTAGAGTTCTTTATTCATGGTGCGTTATGTGTCAGTTATAGCGGTTTATGTAATTTAAGCCATGCGTATTCTAATCGCAGTGCTAATCGCGGCGAATGTTCACAGATGTGTCGATTACCGTGTAATTTAACTACGCGTGAAGGTGAAGTATTAGCTGAAAATAAGCATTTATTATCACTAAAAGACAATAACCAAACAGATAATTTAGAAGCCTTAATTGATGCGGGCATTAGCTCATTTAAAATTGAGGGCCGCTTAAAAGACATTACTTACCTTAAGAATGTTACCGCACATTATCGTCAACAACTTGATGCCATTATTGCTAAACGTGATGATTTGGAGTCAATTTCTCATGGCCGTTGCGAGTTTAACTTTACCCCCGATCCGGATAAAAGTTTTAACCGCGGTAAAACAGATTATTTTGTCAATGAACGTACTGAGGCAATTGAGCATTTTAGTTCACCTAAGTTTATTGGTGA
>NZ_JACJFI010000431.1 GCF_014164505.1 Shewanella sp. SG41-4
ATTTGCTCTGTTTAACTTATTTTTTTTCAGCGGCAGTTTCTGCGGCGACTCTGACGGTTAATGTTACCGACGCTCAAGGCGTGATGCTCAGCGATAGCGTAGTAGAGTTAATCTCTATGTCACCAGCTAAAGCAACGGTGTCAACTTTATCACATTACGAAATGCGCCAACAAAATCGAGTGTTCTCACCTTTTGTATTGGCTGTGCCACAAGGTGCCAATGTTGATTTTCCTAATTTAGATCGTACTCGGCACCATGTTTATTCCTTTTCTGAAGCTAAACAATTTGAGTTAAAATTGTATGTAGGCACCACTGAAGACCCTATTGCATTTGATAAACCTGGTTTAGTTGCCATTGGCTGCAATATTCATGATTACATGCAGGCCTTTATTTATGTAGCCAGCAGTCCTTACTTTGCGGTGAGTGATGCACAAGGTAAAATCCAATTAACAGATTTACCTGCCGGCGAATACCAAATCAACATTTGGCATCCTTGGCAAATTACTGCAAAACCTTCATCTTTGGCCGTGCTAAGTAATGACGATAATCAATTAACGCTTAGTATTGATGTTGAACACCAAGCTAAACCATCATCGCCACCTAGTGGCTTTGGTAGTTACCCTCAAACAAGCGATACCACGGGACAACATGCCAACTAGTTTTCGCAACCGGCTGATAATAGCTTTCCTATTAATACTGACGTTAATGCAGTTAACTACTGCGTTGTTTGTATTAAGTGCAACTCAGCGAGATTTTCGCCAACAACAAACTCAAAACCTTAATATTGGTTCCAATATTTTTGTTGAAATGTTGTCGAATCGAAGCGATCAACTAAACCAAAGTTTGTCGTTACTCAGTGCTGACTTTGGTTTTAAGCGCGCGGTGGCGACTGGCGAACAAGACACTATATCGTCAGTGTTAGCCAACCATGGCAGACGTATAAATGCCGATGCAGCTATTTTATTATCTCCAAAGGGACAATTACTGTCATCAAGCTTACAAGGTCTCACTGCAGCCAATATTGATGAGTTATTTGCATTAACCAAAAACCGTTCAACCACGTTCGAAGTTTTTAATTATGACCACAGTAGCTACCAATTTGTGTTGCAACCCGTCAAGGCGCCTACATTAATAGCGTGGGTCGGCATGGGCTTTACCATGGACAAGAATGTCGCAAACCAAGCCAAAACCATTACCGGAATTGATATCAGTTTTATCAACCAGTCAGCCGGCAGAATTGAAATAGTCTCGACCCTAGCACAAGCTCAACAACAAGATGTTTTAGCGCGTATTAACCTACTAGCAAAAACAGTGGATAAAGTCAGTGATGACATACCATCAGATTATTTATCTACTACCATCGCGTTAGATAAAAATAGCGGTCATCAGTGGGCTGTATTACATCAGTCAAATGTTAAGTGGCAGCAAAATTACGATGCCCTGCGTAATAACATGTTAATTATATTCGCGATTACGTGTTTTCTAGCGTTTATGGTTGCCGCCTGGTTTTCTGGCGGATTGACCAAACCCATTTATGCGTTAGTTAATTTTGCTAGCAAAGTCGGCCAAGGTGAAAACCCTCCGCCGATTAAAGGTGCACCCGCTGAATTACAAGTATTAGCCAACACCTTATCGATAATGCGTGAAAATATTGAATCGCGCGAAAACGATTTAGTTTATCAATCACAACACGATAACCTCACGGGTTTATATAATCGCTTGGCTGCAAAACAACAACTCAGTATGCTGCTGAGTAAAATGCACGGCAGTTTAGTGATGATCGACATTAAAAACTTTCGCCACTTAAACAACATTATTGGATTTGCCAATGCCGACGACCTGTTGGTGTTGTTTGCCAGTCGCTTAGAAAGCTTATCCCCAACAGCCCAATTAATATCGCGCTTGGATGGCGACTCGTTCTTGTTGCTATTTCAACCGAGTATTCCGCTTGAAAAGCTTGATAACTATCTACGCCAATTAACCCATCCATTTTCTATTCAGGGTTCAAAAATAAGTGTCAATGTGCGGGTAGGTATTGTTGATTTATCCAGTGACTACGACTGTAATGACATCGACACGTTAATTCGCCATGCCGAAATTGCATTAAATCAAGCCCGAGTGGAATCATTAGGCATTGCCACTTATCAACAAGGCGAAGATGAACGCTATTTACGTGAGTTAATGATTATCCGTGATTTACCGATTGCCTTAACGCAAGGTCAGTTACATTTGGTGTTTCAACCTAAAGTGAATATTCAGACCAATCATTGCCATGGTGCAGAAACCCTGATCCGTTGGCAGCACCCTGAATTAGGGTTTATCCCGCCGGATGAATTTATTCGCTTAGCGGAAAATTCAGGTAATATTTCGATGATCAGCGACTGGGTATTAAATACCACCATTAAGCAGCTTGC
>NZ_JACJFI010000432.1 GCF_014164505.1 Shewanella sp. SG41-4
GGGTTAATTTGTTAATTTGTTAATTTGTTTTGGCAACAAGATGCTCAGCAGAGTCAACAAAGTAAAATGACCTCAATTATACCGAAGTCATCACCTCACAATTTATGATATTACAATCTAATTAAATTGATTTACCAACTCTGTTTGACGTATACCCTGACCACTAATTTCTTGGCTATGTATTGCTGCATTATGGCAATTTTGTTCAAATTGATTAATGCCATCTTGTAATATCATCGCATTGCTATAAATTTGATTAACAACAGCAGCTTGCTCTTCTGCCGCTACTGAAATCTGCTCGCCATTACTTTCGATAATACTCATCACTTCACTAACCGAAATGAGGCTTTGCTCGAGCATTTTACTAGAATCTATACTCTTATCTGTTAACAAATGGCTTTGTTCCATGTGTGCAACGGCTTCTGCAGTTGTACGACTAAGTGAATTTATAATAGCGTGTATTTCATGAGCAGAAGTTGCCGAGCGACTTGCCAAATTACGCACTTCATCTGCGACCACCGCAAACCCTCTACCAGCCTCTCCAGCCCTAGCAGCTTCAATGGCGGCATTGAGTGAAAGTAAATTTGTTTGCTTTGCAATACTCTCGATCACCTCAACGACTTGGTTTACATTTTGACATTGTTGATTTAAGGAAGAAATTGCAATACGAGATTCTTCCAATACATTATTAATTTCCGTAGTCGCAATTTGGCTATTAGCTAATGCCACCTTAGTTGACTCTATTTGTTCAACTAAGTGATGAATTTCTGTGGTTGAATTAGTCGTGTTTTTAGCTATATCAGTAACAGAAGAGCTCATTTGGCCGATGGCTGTGACAACTTGTTCAAGGTTTTGTGATTGCGTAACCAACTGATTTTGATTCGCTTGATTTTGCTGTTGATGCTCTTCTAAACCTTGCTGTAATTCCTCGCCACTGTCTTTTATACGTCCTACCACGGCCAGCGTTTCAGCTTTTTGCATTCGTAGACTTAATTCGATGTGAGAAAGCTCATCGGTATAACCGGTGTAAACATATTGATTTAGTGGATTATCATGTATTTTTTCACTTAATATTAATATCTTACTAAAACGTTGTTTAAGAGTATAAAGCGGTCGACAAAAACAGATAATGGCAACAATAAATGCGACGACAGTGAAAAAACCACTTGAGTAAGGCAAAGACATTAACAACACAACAGATAGCAACCAAGCCGAAAAAAGTTTGGTAATAATACTAGCACCAAACTTAGGCTTAGCAGCTTTGCCAGCATTAATGGCATCGTAACAGGCTTGAGCACGTTCAGTGAGCTCTGCTTCTGGCTGAGTTCTTACCGACTGATACTCACAAATAGTACCGTTACGTTTAATCGGGGTCACATAAGCGTTAACCCAATAATATTGACCATTCTTGCAGCGATTCTTCACCAATCCCATCCAGCTTTTCCCTTGCTTAATGGTGTCCCATAGGTCACTAAATGCAGCTTTAGGCATATCAGGATGGCGTACTATATTGTGAGGTTTATTAATTAGCTCATCTTCTTTATAACCACTGACCGTCATAAAGTCATCGTTCACATGAGTAATAATACTGTCTAAATCGGTTGTTGAAAGGATCATATAATCCGACGGATAAATGACTTCTTCATCGATGATATCTTTTGGGGTCATGTTGATATATTAAACGTCGTTGAGATAAATAATTAAGCTGATTATTAAACAATCAGCATTACTTGTATGTGATGACTCACGACTTTAATCAGTAAATAATTAACATCTTTAAAATATATGCGATAAGTCACATGGATAGTTACCGGAGTCAATGTGACATCAAGTTTTACCTTGAGAAGTATCAATTAATCATGTTAATTCCCGTGTCGCTAGAGGTGATTTTTCGAGGCTGATGTTTATGATAAAAATGAACAATTAAGTGTAATGCACATTATCTTTACAACCTGTAAAAAATCACTTATCAATTGATATTAAATGATATTTTTACATTTATGGATACTGCCATACGTTTACGACCCACCGTTTAAAGTGTAACTTACTTTAAACGATGGATTGTAAGCGTCGACCAAAATTGAATTGAATGACTAACAGCCATCAACACCCACTACAGTTCAACATATTAACTCGATCTTATTATGGGCAGAGAAGCCATGGAATAAATAGAATTCAAATTCTTACTCTATCTGGCGATATAATTTGGGTGCTGCTTATATCAATCTAATGCTTTTAAAAAATAACTGTTTGCCTAGAATACTAAAAAGCCAACTGAATAAGTCAGCTATAATTTAAATCCGACGGAGTAATAAGGGGCTGCTGTTATATTTTACTATACCAATGATATCTGGCCCTGCTCTATCTTTAGCGCTAATTATCTCTCACGTTGTACTTCAATATTT
>NZ_JACJFI010000433.1 GCF_014164505.1 Shewanella sp. SG41-4
TATACAGATAGATATCGACACTATTAGCCAAAATGATTTTGCGCCGCCAGTACATATAACCTCAGCAAAAATTGCCAATAAATCTTATGTTAATATTAACAGCCATAATCCGCCGTCCAAGCCCATGCTTGATTATGACAATAACATGATCCAGTTTTCATTTGCGTCATTAGACTATACCGCACCAGAGCGGAATCAATATCGATATATGTTAGCGGGATTTGATCAAGATTGGCTGACCACTTTACTACCTCGGGCTATGTACACTAATTTAGCTGCTGGTGATTATGTATTTAAAGTGCAAAGCACCAATAGCGACGGCATTTGGAGCAATCAACAGGCAGAATTTGCATTTAACATAAAAAAAGCATGGTGGTATTACGCGCTAATTGCTTTAGGTACCATCATTATGTTGATCATATTGTTGTTTGCGCTATCGCGATTGAAACAAATGAAAGAGTTAAGTCGCCGAGCTAACTTTGACAGCTTAACCGGATTAGCAAATCGGTTTCACTTTAATCAACAACTGACATTACTGATTTCTAATCCATATAACACTGCCGCTGTGGTGTTTATCGATTTAGATCACTTTAAAGAAGTCAACGATTCTATGGGCCATGATGTTGGTGATGAGCTCATAATCCAAGTAGGTAAACGACTTCAGCATTGTTTGAGCCAACAAGATGTATTGGCGCGACTTGGCGGAGACGAATTCGCTTTAATCATTCCATATGAACAGGCTGAGGGCAATGTTAATCGAGATGTAGTCAATATCATTGAACGAGTTCGTCAAACACTGAATAAAGGCTATCAAATCAATCAATATTGGTTAAACAGCTCTGCCAGTATCGGTGTGGCATGCTTCCCTGAAGATGGTAAAGACGCCAAAACATTATTAAAACATGCTGATACAGCCATGTATGCTGCGAAACAAAATGGTCGAAACGGAATTTACTTTTTTAACGAAGCGTTATCTACCGCACTATTAGAAAGGTTGTTGATTAAAGATCAGCTCAATAACGCGTTGTCCGAAGCGCAATTTGAAGTTCATTACCAGCCAAAATGCTGTGTTGATACTCATGAAATTGTCGGCTTAGAGGCGTTACTTCGTTGGAACCATCCACACCACGGGATGGTTTCCCCAAATCGCTTTATCGATCAGGCTGAAGACAGTGGATTAATTATCGACATTGGATTATGGGTTCTTGAACAAGCCTGTCAGCAAGGATATTACTGGCAACAACAAGGAATTCTGAGAGGTAATATATCGGTCAATATTTCACCGGTACAGTTATCACAACCGACCATTGTCGATGACATAGCGGCCATTTTAGAAAGAACTGCTTTTCCTGCGCATCATCTTGAACTTGAAATTACTGAGTCATTGCTCATTAAAGATTTAAATGCCGCACAAGATGTACTATTAGCACTTAAAAAATTACGTGTACGAATTGCATTAGATGACTTTGGCAAAGGTTATTCATCATTAAACTATTTAACCCAATTCCCCATTGATACCTTAAAAATTGATAAGGGATTTTTAAGCAGTATTTTGCCTGAAGAAACCAGTAATATTGTATTGAGAAATATTATTACTTTAGGCCATGAGCTGAAATTAGATGTCGTTGCTGAAGGTGTCGAAACCCATGCTCAGCTACTTAAATTGAAACAATATAATTGCAAAATAGTTCAGGGGTTTTTATTCAGTCATGCTCTTGATGTTACTCATTTAGAAACATGTCTTGTACATAACAAGTTAACCTTAAGTGAGTATGTTGAAATAGAAGACGAATAATGCGAGCTGCTATTTAATAGTGATACATGTATAAAGAATAAGCACCACATCAATAGTTCGTTACGGTCTTTACGACTTCTGCAAGCACAAATAACCTCCATAAATGATGCTATTGCCTATCAATATTTGTTGTTACCAAACGCCGATAAGGTGGCTTTAACTATCGTAATAGATGTGGATTATCCATTCATTACAAGGCAGATTATTAGCCGTAAAATAATTATTGACGTCGTATTACATTTTTATTATTTGAATCAATAATGAGACAAGTCACATTATTTTGAATATCACTTCATTTGCAAAAGTGTTATTCTTACCAGGCCGTAGCAGGACACCTCTATAAAGGATTATATGTCGTTAATACGTTCCAAAATACCACTTTTTGATTCCATTTTTATGCCCAAACGAGTTCGTTTATTTATCCACTTGATACTCCTATCAGTGAGCATTATTTACACATTAAACTCGACCATCACCGTGGCATGTAGCGTACCTAACTCATCAATTGGCCAATGGATAGTGACATTGGCTTTGCCGCGCAATAAACGGGTGAAGGCCAATAAAAACTTACATAAAATAAGGTAAGCCATACCATGACTTGAAGACT
>NZ_JACJFI010000434.1 GCF_014164505.1 Shewanella sp. SG41-4
GATGGTAGTGTGGGGTCTCCCCATGCGAGAGTAGGTCATTTCCAGGCGCCTAATTTACTCGAAAGAGTAGTGATAAGCCCGTTACTAACGTAACGGGCTTTTTTACGTCTATAATTTGTGGTCAACATCTATCAATGGTATTAGGTCATGGCAATAGTGTGGCCGATATGCCCATGCGTCCCCTTCGGGGATAAAAGAGTAGGACATTTCCAGGCGCGTAATTGACTTGAAATAGTCGCGAAACAGCCTGCTATTATATAGCGGTTTTTTTGTCCAAAATTTGAACTTAGTTGTTCTGAATATTAATCGTGTTGGTAGTATGTAATTGTATTTGTTAGGTAATATAAATGTTCAATCATTTAAAGCGTCTAATTTACTCGGAATAGTCGTTAAATCGCGCGTAATTATGTAGTTTTTTAGGCCGCAATGTAACTACATGGAGACTTAAAGCCACATGTATGACGGTAAACAAGATGCTAATTTTTAGTCATTTAAGCTATTATGGCGAATTAATGGTGCTCTTATTTAAACTAGGTAGAAGATATCATCAGCATTTATGCTATGTATAGCCGGTTAAGACTCTTATAATTTTTTTATTTAGAAACCTACGTTTTTAGTACATATTTTCGGTTAATGAAAATTGTTAAGGACATGTGTTAGCGTAAGATGCTTTTCCTGTGCTGTATATTCCGAAGACTTTAATCTTATTGATTATATGCTAGTGATTTGGAGCTGTGTGCCATACTTTTTCTTTGTAAATAAAATAACACTTATCAGCTAAACAAGTTAGAGTATGTAGATCTATTTAAAGTGTTTAATAAATAATAAGTTTTTATGTTACATATGCTATTAGGATTCATAATTATTTCTTTACTTATTGATAAGATTACCGCTAGCATATCTTCATATATTTAATTGGGTGGGTTTATTTTGCCTCGGTTGCCAAAACTTTCTCTGTCTCTACTTGTTCCTGCATGTATTTTTTTCCTTTACCTTGGTTTGGTATGTGGGGAGTATGTCTATGAGCATGCAGAGCTAAATGATCAGCTTGCATTGAGACAGTCTGAGCAAATACAAAAAGATTTATTTAGAATGCGTCATGTTGTTGAATCATCTCTGCTGATGCAAGATTTAGAACGAATAGAGCAGGAGGTTGCTTTAGTTTCAACAGATCAAAACATGATGGTATATGTGATACTTGATTCTGGTAGTGAAATTCAATTTGCCAATCATATTATTTGGCGACAAAGTAATGCTACTAATGTGCTAGAAGGTTATTCTGCTGAGTTACATAGGACTGTCATTGCTAACAATAAACCTTATCTAAAGGTCAATTTCGATCGTTTATCCATTCAAGCTTACTACCCGCTTAATGCTAATTCTCGTTATAGTTATTCAAATTCAGTAGAGCTTATTTATTTAGAATATGACATTGCCAATATCTTATCAGAAGCGGTTGATAGCCTATTAAAGCGCTTTATTGAAATATGGGGGATTGGTGCTTTATTGTTGTCGTTATTCTGTGTCATTTTGCATTATTTACTGATTAGACCGCTAACTCAATTAAGCCAAGCCGCTAAGAACCTCGATTCTCCTGACTTCAATACTGATATCGTTTGCACATCGACTGAACTGGTTAACTTACGTGACTATTTGAATCAGGTTAAAGGCCGACTATCTCGTAGTAAAAAACGCCTCAATGATGCAGAGCAACGTTGGCTTTTTGCAGTTGAGGGCGCTCGCAATGGTATTTGGGATTGGTGTATAGCCACTGGGGATGTGTTTGTTTCTGATCGTTGGAAAGACATCCTAGGTTATCAACCTTATGAGCTGGATAATGACTATTCTGTTTGGGAGTCTCGTTTACACCGAGATGATAAGGCTCAGGTATTAAATACCCTACAGAATTATATCAATAATCAACATGAATATTATGAAAGCGTTCATCGTTTACGTCATAAAGACGGACGTTATATTTGGATTCTTGACCGTGGGAAAATAGTTGAGTGGGATGAACTCGGGCGTCCATTTCGGGTGATCGGCACAATTACAGATGTTTCTGGTGATGTCAAGAATCAACATTTTCCTCATGAAAAACAGGGTCATAGTGGCCTTACAGATTTAATTAATCGTGATGTATTAGCTGATCAGCTCTATGATCTACAAGTATTTAGTCGTAAGACCGGACAGTTCTCTGCTTTGCTGATGATCAACTTAGATAATTTTAAACTAATTAATGATGCTTTAGGTCGCCAGCTTGGCGATAGATTATTAATGCAGATAGCTGCACGCTTATCTGGCACATTTTCTAGTGCTGGTTTGGTTGCACGCCTTGGGACAGATGAATTCGTTATTTTAGCCAAAAACTTTGGTAATGATATTGATCAAGCAAACA
>NZ_JACJFI010000435.1 GCF_014164505.1 Shewanella sp. SG41-4
GATTTAAGCAAGTAAATGATAACTATGGTCATCTTGTTGGTGACAAGCTGCTCAAGAATATCGCTCAACGTTTGCGTGATTGTGTTCGTAAATCAGATACGGTCGGACGTTTTGGTGGCGATGAGTTTGTCGTGGTGTTAAATGGTATCGATTCATTTGATAAGGTGCTGGTTATTGCTGAAAATATTCGTGCTCAACTTGAAATACCTTATCAATTTGATAGCCTAAATTTACAACTTTCACCAAGTATTGGTGTCGCTCGTTATCCCGATAATGGTGATGACGAGCAGCAATTAATTCAGCATGCAGATCAAGCGATGTATAGAGCAAAAATTGCAGGTGGAAATCGGGTAGATGTTGGTTTAGATTATTTTAATTAGTGTTGCTGCTTAGTCATTATTTAAATTTAAACAAGATTTATGCAAAAAAATGGTTGTTCATCATTAATGGTAGCGAGTCATGGTGAACGATATGTTATTCATATAAAACACATTTTTCTAAATAGCTTTTCATCAGAAGGTCTATTCATGTAGTTCAACAGATCAGGAATAACATTTTTAGTATGCGTAAAACCGATAAAAAAACGGACAATAAATTAAGAGAAGGATTAACTGTCGTATGCGAACATGCATTAGACAACTATCCGGGTTTTGTATGGATTACACACGTAGTTGATTACACGCTATACCCTAAAAGCTTACGAATTATTTGTGTCTTTGATACAGAAACACAGCTAACGCAATTTAATCAAAGTGGCCATAAAACGGTACTGTTAACCCTAATTCAACGCACCCTTGCTCAATACCAGATTGATCTCAAAGACATCAATCAATATGTTAGCTTTGATACTGAAACCGCCTGTGACCAACAACATAATGGTAATTGGGCGTTGCGGTTAAATAATACCAATAGTATCGATAAAAATGGCCGTACTAAGCTGCACTAACATTGCGGGTAAGTTGGATTATCCACTTAATACTTATTAGGTGTGGAGATAAACACTAACTCATTTGGGTAAAAGTCTGTTGGTGATTATAAAAATGCAGTACATGGGCAAGTTCGTAATCGGCTTTGTTTAATTTACCATAAGCAAAATGTGGTGCCAGTTCAGCTTGATATTGTTGAAAATCATCTAAAGAGTGTATCAGTCTAGCGAGTGCTTGATTAACATCAACGCTTCGGTCTAGCTCTGGCGCAGCTGGGATTGGTTCGGATAAGTCATGTGACATCGCGCCTTTAGTGGCAAATGCAGTGAACGCCAGTGCTCCGACAGTCTGTTTAAAGAGTGCTGATTTATGTTCTGGAAATCCGCTCATGGAAAATTCAACGCTTTGTGCGCAATGAGTAAACACTTCTGCACTGTTCCATTTTCCAATACTTAAACCGGCAAGCTGTTCAGTTGGTAACATTGTTAACTGATTCAATTTGGCTAATAGCGCTGTAATGTTTAGTTGCGTTGGATCATTGCCTTTGCTTAACCATAATGCCCCAGCACCGGTTAATCCTGCTGCTGCACCTATCACACTCACTTTTAAAAACTGTCTGCGTTGCATTATGCGGCCTCTTTGCTCGACATTAACTGACTCTATATTTCCGTCATAATAATCAACTTAACGACTCCGTGCATCAATGTTGATTGCTAGATCATTTGTGTGGTGACGTTAATTGCTATTGGTATCAACAGGGTTTGATGATCTTTCGAGATACATTTTGCAGCTTCAAATACTGCTGAAAGGTTTCAGCCAAACCGTTTTACTCTTTGTTATAAGGTATTGGCTTAGACAACTAGCTTGCACCGCGATTAAAACGGTTTATCTCGAATAAATTTTTACCACAAAAGTTCCACTGGCCTTAGAAACAAACAGGTTGGCAAATTATCGAATGATTACTCAAGGGTAAATAATATTCGATGATGTTAACTGCAATTGTATTTGACGGCTTATTTCGGATTTTTGGCTGGCAGTTAATAGGCTTGAGTTATCAATCGCCGTTAATGCGGCTCGTTTATCAAACCCACTCCACACATTGGCAGTGCTAGCAATGGATTCTAATCGAGTCGTGGCGTCATTAATGCGCTCGGCTACATTAAACGCTTGTTGTGGATCTGTTTGGCTCAACTGGGCTGATCGTTGACGAAAAGCGATATCTTTATTGTCATCAGACAGGGTGTTTATAACCTGCAAAAAATCGTTTTCCGAAATATCGGCAAGGGCGTAGCTAGCATTAATGATGATATCTCGCTGAACATTTGCTTCATAATTATCTAGTCGCGCTAGCATCATATTGGGTTCGACACTGGCGATTTCAGCTAATGCACTGTTGAAATAATCTTGGTTTAAATCGTAAGCTTGTTTT
>NZ_JACJFI010000436.1 GCF_014164505.1 Shewanella sp. SG41-4
GGCTTTTTTATTCAAGATACTTGCGTTAGATCAAATAATCGCATCGATGACGTGTCGCAGCAGTGAAAACTAAGTTGATGCAAAGTCTAATTCGATTTATCCTAAGCACTAATCGATTTAAAATTACTAAACTGAAAGTTACATACCAATAAATCAGCTTGTTTAAGTGTGTTATGTGTTTTTATTGGTATTAACTTTTTTATTTCTTTTAATTTTTTAATTTACTTACACAAAGTACGAGGGAATTATGGCTAACATCATTAAAGTGATTGGTCGCGAGATTATGGATTCGCGCGGTAACCCAACTGTTGAAGCAGAAGTGCATTTAGAAGGCGGTTTTATCGGTATGGCTGCTGCACCATCTGGCGCATCAACCGGTAGTCGCGAAGCATTAGAGCTGCGTGACGGCGACAAAGCACGTTACTTAGGTAAAGGTGTCCTTAAAGCGGTTGCTGCTGTAAATGGCCCAATTGCAGAAGCGATTAAAGGTAAAGATGCATCTGCTCAAGCAGAACTTGACCAAATCATGATTGACCTAGACGGTACTGAAAACAAAGCAAAATTTGGCGCTAACGCCATTCTTGCTGTATCTCTAGCGATTGCAAAAGCGGCTGCTGCAGCTAAACACGTCCCTTTATATGCTCACATTGCTGATCTAAACGGTACACCAGGTGTTTACTCTATGCCTCTTCCAATGATGAACATCATCAATGGTGGCGAGCACGCAGATAACAGCGTTGATATTCAAGAGTTTATGATCCAACCTGTTGGCGCAAAGACTTTCCGTGAAGGTCTTCGTATGGGCGCAGAAGTATTCCACAGCCTTGCTAAAGTACTTAAAGCAGACGGTCACTCAACTGCAGTAGGTGATGAAGGTGGTTTTGCTCCTAACCTAGCATCTAACGAAGCGGCACTTGCTGCAATTAAAGTTGCTGTTGCCAACGCAGGTTATGAGTTAGGTAAAGACATCACGTTAGCGATGGATTGTGCAGCATCTGAGTTTTACGATAAAGAAGCCAACATCTACGATCTTAAAGGTGAAGGTAAAAAGTTTACTTCTGAAGAATTTAACTTCTTCTTACAAGGTTTAACTCAACGTTACCCAATCGTTTCTATCGAAGATGGTCTTGATGAGTCTGACTGGGATGGTTTTGCTCACCAAACTAAACTAATGGGCGATAAAATCCAATTAGTGGGTGACGATCTATTCGTAACAAACACTAAAATCCTTAAGCGTGGTATCGACAACGGCATCGCTAACTCTATTTTGATTAAATTCAACCAAATCGGTACCTTAACCGAAACCTTGGCTGCAATTAAAATGGCTAAAGATGCAGGCTTTACTGTTGTTATTTCTCATCGTAGTGGCGAGACTGAAGATTCAACGATTGCTGATTTAGCTGTTGGTACAGCGGCAGGTCAAATCAAAACGGGTTCACTAAGCCGTAGTGACCGTGTTGCGAAATACAACCAATTGCTACGTATTGAAGAAGCACTAGGTTCAAAAGCACCATATAACGGTCTTAAAGAAGTTAAAGGCCAAGGATAATATTTTTGTTTTAGCTTAAAAAGGCCACCACTCGGTGGCCTTTTTTGTTGTACTATAACGGACATATTTTCTAGAGATTACTTCGACATAAGTTAATATTATGAAGCAACTAATATTTTTACTGATTTGTTTATTGTCACTTTTACAGTACCGACTTTGGTTGGGCGATAACAATTTGTCAGAATATGTCTTATTGCAAACTCAAATAGCAGGCCAAGAACAAAGTAACGGCAAGCTTGTCGCTCGAAATCAAATTCTTAAAGAAGAAATTATCGATTTAAAACGTGGCACTGAAGCCATTGAAGAACGTGCCCGTAACGAGTTAGGTATGGTTAAAGAAGGTGAAACGTTTTATCGCGTCGTTGGTAGCGAACTGCGTGAACGGAACCAATTTAATCGATAGCACTGGGTTGCACAGCAGGTTTAACCCTTAATCATATTACTTTAAATATTGGTACTGCTAATATGCAAATCAATCCTCGTTCTATTATTGCAATTGTTCCTGCTGCAGGTGTTGGCAGTCGTATGGGGGCTGACAAACCTAAGCAATATTTAATGCTTGGTGAACAAAGTATTCTTGGTCATACATTAGATACGTTATTAGCTCATCCAGATATAGATCAGGTCATTGTTGCATTGCATCCTCAAGATAATTATTTCAGCCAATTACCTCAATCTCAGCATCCTAAATTAACCCAAGTTGTTGGCGGGGGTGAACGTGCTGATTCTGTTTTAGCTGCATTAAACTTTGCGCACAAGTATAATCCAGATGCGTGGGCGCTAGTTCATGATGCCGCAAGACC
>NZ_JACJFI010000437.1 GCF_014164505.1 Shewanella sp. SG41-4
CAAGCCATGAATACGATAGGTCTCTTCAGAATAAAACAACTCGTTGGTGATTAAATCGAGCTCCCAGCCACCAATACCTGCCATTTTACTGGTGCGGTCTAAATTTTCGGTGACCTTTTTTAATGCGCTTGCTTCGAGTTCGCTATCCGTTAAATCAACAATAGATGAAAGCAGTTTTTTACCTTTATGCGTTTCAATAGTGCATAACCCAATGGATAACGGGAATATAGTGCCATCTTCGCATAAACCACTAATATAATAGCGTTCGGTATCAATCTCTTCACCTGCGGCAATAAAGAACGATTGTCGCCAGGCTAAATGCTGTTCACGAAAAGACTCAGGCACCAGCATAGCAATATTGTTACCTAAGAGATCGTCTCTTGAATAACCAAACAACCTCTCAGTCTGTTTATTAACTAACTCAATAACGCCATTATAATCAACCAGCAAAACCGCATTGGGTAAGGTATCTACAACCATCTCAAACAAATGCTCTAATTGCCTTCTCAATGTGATGTCAACAATACCGCAAATAGCTTGTAACTCACCCTTATATTCAATAACACTCAAACCTATCTCTAGCGGTACTTCTTTGGCGGTTTTGTGTAAGCCATATAATTCTCGACCGCCGCCCATTAATTTAGTTTCAGGTGCAGAGAAAAACGCTTGCATAAAATTAGGGTGTACATGACAAAACCTTGCCGGTAATAGTACATTCATCGATTGGCCTAACAACTCACCTTGGGCGTAGCCAAAAATACGTTCAACTTGAGTATTGGCGAGGGTGATAATACCTTGTCGATTAACCACCATAATACCATTAGGGGCATGGCTTAATATTGAGTTTAGTTCTTGCTCCATAGTCAAAACAGTATTGAGGTGTTGTTGCTTAGCCTTTAATGCGACTTCATTTTTTGTGTTCTTCAATAGCAGTATTAAAATGCCAATAATGACCCAATACCAAAAAATCACCGTGAGTGTTTTGGTTATTGCTAGGTGATTATTTGCCACCGCAAGCACCACCACTTTTCGCTGTGTATTGGTGCTATCTAAGTAAACATTCTCATCAGAAAAAAATAATACCTTAAGCCAACTAAAAAAATCACTGTCATCCTTGGTGAGGTACATACCGTCACCAACATCAGTAAAATCGTCTTCTAGTGTGTATCGTTGACCAATATCAAAGCCAAAGGTTTTCGTCTTATCTGGATGAAGTAAGTAATCACCAGCATCATTGACTAAATAGATATTAATATTTGAGTAAGTTCTGGTGATATCTAGTTGAGAAAATAGTACTTCAGCAGACACATTAATTACGATTTGCCCAATCGATTCTTTTTGCGGTTTCGCTTGAGAAAAAACTAATGTACTCACCCGCATTACCGGTAAGTAAGGGAAGACAAGTGAGCCATTTTCTTGATTGAGATTAAAAGGCGATACATATACATCCCCCTCTTGTAATTTTTGAGCTTCAATAAAATAATCTCTATCACTTTTTTGTTGTAAAGATGAATCAGGTAACGCGATTACGCTACCTTTCATTCGTTCTACTCGAATCGTCTCAAAGCCCGTTTTACTATCAATAAAACGCGCTTGTTCTAGCTCAGGAATACTTTGAATATAATATTTAAATACGTCTTTTAAGTGAGCAATATGGGTATTAAATTGGGCTTGCTGTTCAGTGTCTAATACTGGTTGGTGAGCAAGTGATGCAATGCCTTTTACATCAGGCAGTTTAGATAGGAATAAAGTTTCACGTTTTAAGTTATCTATGTGTTCTCTAAGTATGTCGGCTTTCGCGCGCGCGACGGTATCAATTTCACGCTGTATCGAGTCGACTTCTTGCCAATAAACAAAATGACAAATAATCAGCATTAACACTGCCGCGAATACAAAAGTGATTGCCGATGAATGCGGTTTAATACGATTTAACAAAGGTATTTGCTTTAACATAATTATCTCAATAGTGTTTCATTACCAAATATGCAGTTCACTCACTATATGGCTAAATATTTAGCTTCAAAATCTGCGGCGCAAATCGGTTTAGAATAATAATAACCTTGTATCAAATCGCAGCCTTGAGATTGGCAAAAATCAAGCTGCTCTGCAGTTTCTACCCCTTCGGCAATCACACATAGTCCAAGGTATTTAGCAAAGTTAATCATGGCTTCAAGCACTTTATCTTGGGATTTTTTTTGTTTATAGGCAGCAATAAAACTCTTATCCACTTTTAAAGAATGAATAGGAAACAGGTGTAAATGTTTAATCGATGAATAGCCGGTACCAAAGTCATCCAAAGCTAATTTTACATTTTTTCTGGTCAGCTCATGGAGCCTTTCAACTATGT
>NZ_JACJFI010000438.1 GCF_014164505.1 Shewanella sp. SG41-4
GGCGTCAACAGCCCAACTTTGTACCTGTTCTCCAGGTAAAAAAGGCACATTGTGTTCAACACCACGATATATGCTGGTGCTGATACCAATGATAAAGAGCAGCGCAACGAATATGTAAAACGGTTTGCGTGAATGCATTACTTAACCTACTTAATTAACGTGGTAATTTGGTTTTTGGCTTTACCATGAATGTAGATTTGACCTACATCAACAATGGCAATATCTTTCATAAATTTGCGCCCTAGAAGTAAAGGATAATCTAGGTGGCTTCGATCCGTAAGGTTTAAATCTGTTTCTGCAGCATATTTACCTATTTTTAAATGGGCATGGATTACTGGACGACGATCATCAGCCGTATCAACATCTTGTTTGATACGGACGAAGCGTTCAACTTTTGATTCAAAGGTATTGAAGGGTTGGTCTATACCATTCGTTATTACGTCATAGCGAACCCATTGTTCGCCTTCTCGTTCAAATAATACAATATTGCGCGCATCTAAAGATGATGACTCAGCACCGGTATCTATTCGTGTTGCAAACTTGGTTTTAACTTCATCAACTAATACACTTTCTACTTCTCCAAGTAGAAACTTTTCACCTAAGATATTCTCTGGACACTGCTGTGGAGCTTCAACCTGTTTTTGTATCGGTGGTTGGACAATAATGGTTTTTGGTTTTTGACTCATGGCTGCGCTTACCTGAGTCTTTAACTTTCTAATTTCATCAGAAAGCGCGGTCACATTGCTTGCCTGTTGGCTATTCTGCGCATTGATTACATCAATAATGACGCCCTGTGAAGCTTGCAAACTGCTATTCAAATCAGCATTAGTTAGCGGAGGTGTTGTTGTTTGTTGAGTGGTTACACAGCCCGATAAGAGAGCCGCTGCAACGGATAGAGCAATTACCTGCTTTAACATGTCAATTCCTGTTGAATAATTTTAATTATACTAAATTGTGATTCGGTTGGTTCTTTGTTGCGATAATGATGGCCCTCTTGGGCGCGGGATAACCTTCTACGGTTAAACTCACATCATTAGGATCCAGATAGTCGACTAGCGATTCATTTTTCATCCAGTGGGTGCTGCGTTGTTCTGCCAGCGAGGTGATATCGATGTCAACACAACGAATATCGATAAACTCGCATTTCTTTAACCATAACATCAAGGCCGCAACCGATGGTATAAACCAAACGTTGTTCATTTTGCCATATCTATCTTGTGGAACAAGTACCGCATTTTCATCGCCATCAATCACCAGTGTTTCAAGTACCAGTTAACCACCTACTCTTAATTTGTCGCGTAATTGTAGTAAATGAACTATCGGTGAGCGTCGATGATAGAGTACGCCCATAGAGAATACAGTATCAAAGGCATCCAATGCGGGTAATTCTTCTATGCCTAAGGGCAACAAATATACCGGATGCTGATTACCTGCAACTCGCTTTATGGCTTCAAATTGACATAAAAACAACGGTGAAGGATCAATCCCTACAACACGAGTAGCACCATCACCTAACATCCGCCACATATGGTAACCACTACCGCAACCTACGTCTAACACTGTACGATTTTTTAATGGTGAAATAAATTTTTGGACTCGATCCCATTTCCAATCACTGCGCCATTCTGTATCAATTTGAATACCATGAACGGAAAAGGGGCCTTTACGCCACGGTTGAAATACTGCCAATAAATTGGTTAGTTTTTCAACTTGACCGGGGCTGAGTTGTTCTCCGGTTCCAATTGTTACACTGCTGCTAAAATCTATTTTATCGGGTTGAGGGTAATGTAATTTATTGAGCACCTTTTCCCATTTAGGTAAATTACCGTGTTTATGATCTCGTTGCCATTTACCTAAAATTGCCGGTAATGTTTCTAACCAGTGTTGTAGGTTCGAATCAGCAATGTCTTTATAAAAAGAACTAAAATTGATCATTTAATCGCTACCATAGATGCAAAGTTAAAACATTGAAACCAGACTGAGAAGTGACCAAAGCCGTTTTCGGTAAAGCGTTGTTGGTGCACTTTTAAGCTGTCTGGACGCATAACATTCTCTAATGCACTGCGTTTTTGACTTATTTCGAGCTCACTATACCCATTTGCACGCTTAAAATCTAAATGCTGTTCATCTAGTAATTGTTGAATATGGTTATCTTCAAAGAATAATTTTTCTGAAATGACTAGAATTCCACCCGGTAACATCCCATCGTAAATACGTTTTATTAGCGCATCACGATCATGGGTTGGTAAAAATTGCAGGGTGAAGTTTAGCACCACCATCGACGCATTCTTGATGTCGATGTCTCTGATATCAGCACACAATAAATTGACTTGGATGTCGCTGACAT
>NZ_JACJFI010000439.1 GCF_014164505.1 Shewanella sp. SG41-4
CGAGTAAGTTTCATCGGCTTTTTATCCCTTTGCTGGTGGGAATGATAATCATTGTGCCGCCACAACATTATTATGAAAACATCACTGAATATGATTCTTTCGCATCTGCTTATGGCCAGCTGATGCTGTCGTTTGATAGTAATCATTTATGGTTTATTGAGTTTTTAGTCATTTTTATGCTGCTTGCGGTGCCATTCAGGAATTTGTTAACTCGTCAAACCGGTATTAAGTTGCAACAGTGGCTTGAACGAATAAGTCAGCATCGTTTTGGGTTGCTCTCTTTAGTGCTTGCGTTAATTGTATTACGTGGGGCGCTCAAGTATGTCGCGCCATCAGACAGTCACCATATCGAAAACGTGTCATTGAGTGTATTTTATCTATTTTTCTTTTTTGCTGGCATGTGCTTTGTCAAAAGTGAGCTCATTTGGCGCGCCTTAGCTGAACATCGATACATTAATTTAACTGGTTTGATCGTGTGTTCATTGTTTTTCTACGGCTACTATTACTCACCTGACTTGAGCCCGTATTTGTCACTTACCACACGATGGCAAATATGGTGGTTAGTTTGTACGTTAGTGTCTTGGTCTGGGCTATTAACCATGGCAGGCTTTGCGATTGCTCATATTAAAAAAACGCCAACATGGCTGCATCAAACCAATGAATTAATCTATCCATTTTATATTTTGCATCAAACGGTGATTGTGATATTGGCGTTTTATATTGTGCAGTGGCAAGCTTCAATTGCGGTTAAATCTGTCAGTGTGTTAATGAGTGCTTTTGTGGTGTGTGCCTTGCTATGTTATTACGTGATTAGGCCGTTTAAGCTGACACGATATTTATTTGGACTCAAAGTATTGCCTGCATCTAAATAGCGAATGACCAAGCTTCCTTTTGTAACGTCTTGATAAATAATAAATAATAGATAATAAATAAAAAATGCCATTAAACTCGTTTAATGGCATTTTTTATCCTTCGTGCGCTAAATACTCAATAATTTGTTCCATGTTCAGATTAAAATCATCAGCACGTACACACTTAACAATTAAGTCATCAGTCACGGTGGCTAAATCAATTTTGTTGCCTACTTCAAAGCGGTCTGGTTTTAAATGATAGAAGGGTCTGACTAATGGTCGGATAGGGTCTTTCGGGTTATGACCTTCAACGATAGCGAGTCTATTTGACTCAAGTTGAACCACTGAACCGATAGGGTAAACTCCCATACAATGAATAAACTGGTCGACTAAGTCTTTATCCAATTCATTTTTATTAGCTAAAGCGCGCAAAATACTGAATGATTTAACTTGGGCATAACCCTGTTTGTAACAGCGGTGCGAAGTTAGCGCATCAAAAATATCGCATATGCTGATCATACGTCCATAAAGGGTAATTTTTTCTGCAGGAACGCCAAATGGATAACCCATGCCATTGAGTTTTTCATGATGTAAGCTTGCTACTTCTAAACTTAGCTGGCTGATGCCTGGGGTATTCTTCATGATTTCAATCGAGTAACTGGCATGAGTTTTCATAATATGAAACTCTTCATCGGTCAGTTTGTCTGGTTTGTTTAAAATCCGATCAGGGATCATGATTTTTCCAACATCATGTAAAAACGCACCGATAGCCAGTTGATTAACTATGTCTTTGTCTATTTTTTTGTATACGGCAAACATGGTCATCAAAACAGAGACCGACACAGAATGTTCTAATAAATATTCATCTTTATTACGAATATTTATTACACATGATAGGGCATTGGGATTATTAAAAATTAAATCGGTGGATTCGGAGGTGATTTTTTGTACCGGATCCATGTCTAGTGGTAAACCATGTTGTGCGTTATGAAACAGCTTTTTCTGAATGTCTTTTGATTCATTGAACACTTGGCGCGCTCTAACTATTTCTTGATTAAAGAAATTTGCTTTCACATCGGTGCGAACAGGCGTCACCTTTCGAGGTGCTTGAGGCTTAGGCCAACTGATATTATGCTCGATTGTTTCGACAGCAACTTCAGTTTTACTGGTATCAATGAGTAGTTTGGTAACCGATTTCCGTTTTAATGCTTCAATAACCTTTTCGCTTTTAAGCACACCAGGTTTAGTGAGCGAAAAAGTATCTTTGGGTTCGGTTATTTCGACTACATACATCCCAACACAAACGTCAGTAATGTCATGTTCAATCAGCATAAATCGGTTCCTTGGGGCTACTATCAACGTATGAGCGATGCTAAGCATGGTACTGGTTGCGAACGTTATTTATAATATAGCGTATTGATTGCTGTAATAAAAATAAAAGAACTCAATAAAGATCAATATTTTATCAAAAAACACTATTTA
>NZ_JACJFI010000043.1 GCF_014164505.1 Shewanella sp. SG41-4
TTGATATAGGTCAAGGTTTACTTATCGTAATTTTTTAGATAGGAAGCGGCAATTTACACATAAAAAATCCTAGCACAGAGAAAAATACGTTGCGATTTTTCTGCTAAACAATTGCCATGCTCACATAGACTGCGCTGATGTTTGGATAGAATCTGTTGTTTTAATAAGAAGCACTTGCCGCAGTAAGGTTAATCAAGGTTTAATGGACTTAACGTCAACGGAGGCCTACCTTTGCAAACACCGCAACTGCAACACTTTTATATCAATGAAGAGCAGTCCATCTACCTGCTCAGCGCCAATGATGCACGCAAGCATAAAGCTTGGATCCGCTTGTGTAAGCAACAGCTGAGTAAATTGGGTTATCAACAAATTGAATTTATTGGTAAAGGAGCCTATGGCTTTGTGTTTGCGGGTATCAATGAATTTAGCCAATCACATGTGTTTAAATTTTCAAGAGTGAATTTACCCCAAAGTGTTCAAGATAGGCTCGAAGAAGAAGCCTATATGCTTAGCCAAGTAAAACACCCAAACATACCTGGGGCGATAAAATTTGAACGGGTTGGTAAGCAAGGCATTTTAGTAATGGAGCGAGCTCAAGGCGAAGACCTCGACAAAATTTGCCAACGATTAGGCGCTTTGCCACCGGTAATGGTCGTCAGTATTGCCAGACAATTGGCCAATATTTTATATTATCTTCGTAAGGGTAAACCTTTAGTGCATGGTGATATTAAGCCATCTAACTTGGTTTATGATATTGAAACCGACAAGTTGTCGTTAATCGACTGGGGCTCTGCGGTATTTGCTCAGCGAGATGAACACGGCCGCGCAGTTGATGACAATGTCATGTCTTTACTATCCAGCGACCAACAGCACACTAACGCGCGCATGGGCGATGTGTATTTTATTGGTGACGATCAACTGAGTGGCGCGTTATCAACGCCTCGATTTGACGAGCAAGGCGCAGCAGCAACCTTGTATGCACTCGCATCAGGACAAATTAGCCGTTTTGGCACAAAAATTATTCCAGCCACCAGCATAGGCTTACCTATCGAACTGGCAAAAACACTCGATGCAATGCTCAGTGATGATGTTGAACGACGTAATCTTGCAGGTGATTATTTTCTCAAAAGTCTTCGCCACAGTCATCGAATGCATTTGCCGATACTATCCACTCCCCCCCTCGCCCCCGACATTCCAGTTTGGGCTCAACCGCGCTCAAAAACGGTTGAAACCGTGAGTTATAGTTCACGAAAATCGTTTTTGAAAGAGCACAATACTCAAGATCCCATTGCTAAAATGGATGATGTGCAATTAGAAAAATATTACCGCAATTTTATGGTGGGTATGGCCGATACCGAAAAAGGCTTTATTGCCGCAGTAGGTCGTTTGGCACAATATCCTATCGTCGGCGGTTTGGTGATCCATTGGCAAGAGTCTGGCGTGTTTATCGACTCTAATTTAGCCATCTATGATCCCGACACTAAAGAGCCATTAGTGTTAGCGGTAAATAATATGGTGACTATGGCGCGAGGGATTAAGCGAATTGGGGTGTTCAAAGCATGCTTTTTTAATGCCAAAGACACGTTACACCTTGAGCGAAAAAGTACCGAGCACCAATATAAAATAACCGGTGAACTGCAAATGCCTTTTGAAGTCGGCGATGTACCCACCTTAGAAGACAAATCTCGGCTGCACTCATACTTTGAAGATGGTAAAGATCCAGAAGAAAACTTGGAACTGCCAGCAGAAATCATGACAGAGCTGGGGTGGTTAAATCAAATTCATCACACAGGTTGTATTATTTTTGAAGCACTGCCAAACCATTTAAAAATTCACAGTTATTTACGTTTATTAAATCCACGCAAACAGGCTGCATTTAGAGCCTGTTTGGATAGAATTATGACTCACGCAAATAAAATCCAAGGCCATGGCATTTCAGGTTTTATGAAACTGCCCTATAAAAACACCCGTCAATTTAGCCATATCGCCCGCAAAGCAGATAATTTTTATCCTAAAAACCCTAAAGTCATCGCTGCTGAAACCATGTTATCGAATACAAAATAGTTATTCCCAAAACGGTTTCTTCACGTTGTTGCGGAGATACAAAGCAATACGCGACCGAAATAGAGGTCGCGTATTTTCCGTTATATATCAATCAACACTATCACCTAACACTATCATCCAACATTTAAATTGGCGAGCCAGGAGGCAAGTCCATCGGCTTGGTGATTAATCGATAAGTAGCATCGGTCATGCCTTTCGTTACACCTTGAAACAGCCAATCGTAATGCGCCGATTGATAATCACTGCCACGACTGCTGCGGCGTTTAAGCTGCTTAGTCATATAGTCCACTCTAGCCGCTAACTGCGCTTTTACTTCGGGTGCTGTTTCAGGGTTATGGTAGGTTCTTAATAGACTGTCAATCACCACAGTATTAACTCGCATTTGTAGCGCAAGGCCCTGACCACTTGGTAAGTCTTGATACAAACTGGCAGCCGCAAGCTTATCGATTAATTGAACCACCGACAGTTGCTGACTGTCTTCCATATAAGCCTGACTGACACGATTTAAACGTTCGGGCGTTAATAATTGCACCACAATATGACGGCTTAATACTTCAGCCATTGCTACAGGATCGATTACCACGCCTATATTTGATCCAAAGCTTTCACGCGTTTTATGATAATTACCCGCTTTTGGCACTAACGCTTGTAACACATGACTTGGCACTAATAAGCTTTCGGTTTGCAAACTCGCCAACAAGGCATCGAGTGCAGCAAATTGCATTTTAGGGCGAACATAATTCCAACGTACGCCAGCACCCACTTGTTGATAGCTATAATCGGTCCCGCCAATCCACTTTGCTGCGGCCTCTATTTGATAACGAGTCAGCAAATAAATGGGCACAAACACATCGGCTAATTCACCATGAGGTTCTCCAGCCAATAACACATCTGAATTAAAGTCTTCAATCGCTTTACGACGCACTGTTTCTAAGCGTATTAATTCCGCTACTGCATCGTTACCACGGTCCCATAAACTGGCATACGCATTACTGGCGCTGGCATTACGAGAGTCCGCTTCTCCAATATAACGAAAGCCTTTACTTAAGGTAGAAGCTAACAAAGATTCGGTCTGGGTAAGGCCACCATAACCATAGGCTATGGTGTATTTGTCCCACTCACCTATTCCTTCGCTGTAGGGCGTAGCAATATCTATTTTATCGCCTTGAAGACTCACGTACGGATGCGGATAATCCATCACAGAAGCATTATCGTTTGTTGATGCCGCAAAGTTATGGTCAAGCCCTAGGGTATGGCCCACTTCATGGGCAGCTAACTGGCGAATACGGGCAAGCGACAATGCCATGGAGGCATCTGCAGCGGCTTTACGATCTGGCCAACCAGCCGTTAGCCCCCGAGCAATGAGATGATCTTGGCGTACTCTTAGGCTGCCAAGCGTGACATTACCTTTAATAATTTCACCGGTACGAGGGTCGGTTACTGCTGCGCCATATGACCAACCTCTTGTGGCGCGATGCACCCATTGGATCATGTTATAACGCACGTCTTGAGGGTCTGCCCCTTCTGGCAACAATTCAACTTTAAAGCCGTCAATAAAGCCTGCATCAGTAAATGCACTCTCCCACCAACGCGCACCTTCCAGTAAAGCACTACGAATTGGCTCCGGTGCACCTGGATCAAGGTAATACACAATAGGCTTAACGACTTTACTTGGAGCGTCACCGGGAGTGACTTTTTCTAATCTGTGGCGCAGTAAATGGCGTTGAGTGAGTGGTTGATCAACTGCGGTAGAATAATCGGCATACTCATCCGATAAATAACCGCTCATGGGATGATAACTACGAGGTTGATAACCCACATCAGGGAGTTGCACAAAGGAGTAGCGCACTTGAACAGACAACAACTTACCGTCCGGAGTAACTTGCTCAACTTGCTTGCCCGCTTTGCTGGCTTTAAAGGTTAAATTGACATCAATATCAGCATTACGCTCAAACGATTTAATCTTTTGCGGTAAAATCACCGACCGACTGCTGTCTAAGCTGTACAAACCTTGCTTAGTTGCCGTTAATACATCCGATACCCCATGCAAATCATTAATCACCAAATCATTAATTGCGACTAATGCGGTTTTGCCCTCAACCAATTTACCGCGCCATAAAATCGACTCTGCAAAAGCTTGCGTTACCGCGTGGCGCTCGGCGACATTATCACTGGAGGCGCGAAAATAGGTATTAAGCTGCTTGAGCACAACATAAGGACCATGTTGTTCAAATTGTACCATTCGGGTTTGACCTAACTGGCCACGGTCTAAACCGATATCATTAGAACCAACACCATGAGGTAAACTGGTCAGCAATAGAAAGGGTTGATTGAGTTTATCCGCTTGTAAATAAAGCTGTGCCGATGTGGCATCGTAAAATAGATTAATAAAGCCTTTTGTCACTTGAGCATTATTGATTATTTTTTGGGCTGAGTCGCTGGCAGCAATTGCTGCGTTAGAAAGTAATGTTGCTGGTGTGATTGCCAGCAACAACGCCAATGAAATACTTCGGCGGACCATAATTAATCTCCCTGTCGTTTATATCCAATTTTCAAAAATACTAATCGTCTTTATGATTATGTTTATATGTAATCCAATGAGATAAGGTTTCAAATAATTCAGTAAGCACAATCGGTTTAGTGATATGCGCATTCATGCCTGCGGCTAAGCTTTTTTCTTTATCACCCGACATTGCGTGAGCAGTCATGGCAATAATGGGCATTTGTTCTTTGTTGTAACGTTTGCGTAATTCAGCGGTAGCCGTTAATCCATCCATTATCGGCATTTGAATGTCCATTAACACTGCATCAAACGGTTTAGAATCAATCACATCTAATGCCACTTGGCCGTTATCGGCTATCACCACTTCATAACCGGCACTTTTCAGTAATTCAGATGCCACTTGTTGATTAATAAAGTTATCCTCAACCAACAAGACTAAACCAGAGGCTTTAGCGGGTTCGGCTTCAATAATAACCGGCATTGCATTTAACTTAGGCTCTTTGGCAAAAGCATTAATAATCTCATCAAATAGCGCCGAGGCCTTAAACGGCTTTTGTAACACCGCATGAACAGACTCTCTTTGCAACTCATGATCTAGCGGCTCTGCAGCATAAGCGGTCATTAAGATTATAATTGGACGCTTCTCTAAGCTACCGTCTGCGACCATTTCATCTATCGCCTTAATAACATCACAGCCGTTCATTTCTGGCATCATCCAATCTAACAACAATAAATCGACTGGTTTTTTACGCAATATCTCAAGTGCTTTTTCACCACTGTCAGCCGTGTCTACACCAAAGCTAAAGTCGGTCATCAATGTCGAATAAATTTGTAATGCACTTGGGTTGTCATCAACCACTAGTGTTGTAAGATTATTTAATTGTTCTGGCACCACCAGCGGCGCGATCACTTGCTCTTCGGCAATGTCAAAGCTAATGGTAAAACTGAAAGTACTGCCTGCGCCCAGTTCGGACTCAACTTGCATGGTACCACCCATCATCGACACTAAATGTTTACTGATAGATAACCCTAAGCCAGTGCCACCATATTTACGGGTGGTTGAACCATCAGCTTGCGAAAAAGCATCGAACAGCATTGCTTGTTGATTTTTACTGATCCCAATACCGGTATCGCGTACCCAGAACTTCATGGTAATGCGGTCATCACGCTCACCCACATCTTCACAACCCAGCTCAACTTCACCGGTTTGGGTAAATTTGACCGCATTAGACAATAAATTAACGATGACTTGGCCTAAACGCAGCGGATCGCCGTACAAGATAAGTCCTGCGGTGACTGGCGCATACAGCAGTAATTCAACACCTTTTTCTTGCGCTTTAATGGCATTAATATCAATAACATGATCAAGCACTTTATCCAGCGGGAACGCGACTCTTTCTAACTCTAATTTGCCAGCTTCAATTTTAGAAAAATCTAAAATGTCATTAATAATTCGCAGTAACGATTGAGCAGAAAAACCAGCTTTATTAAGATAATCTTGCTGCTGCACGGTCAATTTAGTACGTTGTGCCAACTGCAACATCCCAATAATCGCGTTCATGGGGGTGCGAATTTCATGACTCATGTTGGCCAAAAATTCGCTCTTGTACATGTTGGCTAACTCGGCATCTTGTTTTGCTTCAAGCAAGGCGACTTCGTTACTTTTCTGACGGGTAATGTCCTTATGAGTACCGAGCATTCGCTTACTGCAACCATCATCAGAAAACTCAACTGCTCGGCCACGGGATAACACCCAGTAATACTGGTCATTTTTACCGCGCATTCTAAATTCGATTTCATAGGTGCCAACCGGATCTCGCACATAGTGAGAACGATACTCTTGTACCCGTTCACGATCGTCAGGGTGATACAACTCATCTATTGATTCGAGTAACGGTGGAAACTCGTTAGCTTGATAACCCAACATCGAATAAAAAGCCGGATTACAAATAATCTGTTCAGAGTCAATGTACCAATCCCACAAACCATCTTCTACCGCATCCATAGCAAGATGATAACGTTGCTCAGACATACGTAATTGTTCAGCGGCTTCGTATTCACGGGTGATATCGCGCCAAACAGAAATCAAACCTAATAGGTCGCCACGGCGATTGTAAAACGGCAGTTTAAAGGTATCGAGTAATACCGGTTTACCTTCAATATTGACTCGCTCTTGGTAACGTAATGAATGCTGCTGGGTCAGAACTTTGTTGTCTTCCTCGCCAATACGCAAGCCTTGCTCTGGGCTCACCACTTCTGATGACGTTAAGCCAATAATCTCATTTTCGGTATAGCCCAGCATTCTTTCAGCGGACTTATTACAGCCTAAGTATTTGCCTTCTTTGTCTTTAAATACGATCGCTTCCGGGATCGAATCGATTAATGATCGTAACAGTGCAAACTCTCGCTCACGGCGCTCAGTTGTTTCACGTAAACGCTGAGTGCGCCTAGCAACCAAGTTATCAAGACGTTTATTTTGTTCGGCGAGATGAAGGGTATACTGGCGGTTTTCTTCAAAAATACGGCTGACTAACGCAAACCACGGCTCCCAACCACGGGTAATTTTCTCTGGCGGACGGATAGGCGTTTGTGAACAGGCTTCTAAATGAGTTAATAAGCGTGAAGCGGGGCTAACGAATGCTCTGCGAGTTTGCCAATGCACTATGGTAACCAGCAGCGACAAAGCCAATACCACTAACAGAAAACTCAGTTGCAGCTTGTCCCACGAATCTTTAAATAAATCATCTTCATCTTGTAAATACAGTAACCGCCATGGCGCGTTATGCAGTGCAACACTATGAATGTAATATCCATTGCGCAAAATGCCTTCATGGGCATCAAACAATTCAGATTCCGATAAGGAATGTAATTCCGCCGGAATTCGCTGGCTAATGTGGTAAACCTTATTCATTTCATTAGAATCAAAGTCACTGTGAGATAAAATATTATTTTGCTGATCAAGCAAAATCACCGTACCAGGCATTTTAAAGTAAGTGCGAATTTGTTTATCTAGCGATGACAACGTCATGTCGAGGTTGATCGAACCGATAAACTCATCTTCTAGATATACCGGTAAACCAAGCGTAGTAATAAGACCTTGATGCGCCGAATCGATGTATGCCTCACTCCAAAAAACACTGCGTTGTGGATTCATTGAAGGCGTTGATAATTGAAATTGTTTCTTATTGAGCAGCTCATCTCTAAAGCGTAAATCATTATTTTCCCATGGATAAAATGACATCATTCGACGGTTAGAAATATAATAAATCGACGAGGCTTTAGGGGCCGCCTCTTTGGCGACAGGGAAGGATAATGACAATTCAAATAGCATTTCAAGCTCTTGATAAAAGCTCTCGCTACGATCATTTAATGAGCCAGCGCCAGTAATGCGCCCCATATTGGTAAACGGCACACCGCTGTTGGCATAATTGGGTTCTAGTGTGAAGAACTGGCCATCTTCATTAAATTTTTCATACTCCGGTAAGCGCTCTTTACGCACAAACTCACCCAAGCGTAAATGATCCACCGCTACATCCCGCAAACTTTTTACCGCGCGAATACTCGACTCAAGCAATAAGTCGATTTGCATCACATGACGTGCAACTTGTTCTTCTCGCTGTTGTATTTGCTGCTCTTTTTGACGTTCAAACATAATGCCAGCGGTCAGCAAAGCCATCACAATTACCCCGATATAGGTGTAGAACACCGCTCGGTTATAATTACGTTGAATAGGAGATTTTAGTTGTAAATCTGGCTCAGTCGGTTTCATTAACCACCCTTGATACAGCGAAAAAAAAAGACGCGCTGTTTAACGAATAACACCAAAAATGGCAATTATAACAGTGATGATTATGATATCAGGAAGATAAGCTCAATCACATGTATTAATGGCTCCTGAGATACTTGTCCAACCTGCAAGTAATACAGACTACAAATTTTAAGGTTTATTGTAGGCGATAGATAATACATAAGGTTACCTTGTGTAACCTTATGTATTTATAGAGGATATAACAATGATGACGAGAGCGATGTCCTTAGTAAGAAAAGCCGTTACAAATGCTCCTCAGCAAACTCCGCTAAACGAGACCGCACTACGCCATTCAGATAAATATTGGCGCTGCCTTCAAAGTCTTTAAAACGTTCCACTATGTAAGTTAATCCAGACGTAACCGCTGTTAAATACGTTGAGTCAATTTGGGCTAAATTACCACTACAAATCAGCTTAGTGCCCTCGCCCATACGGGTGATCATGGTTTTGATTTGTGACGCGGTTAAGTTTTGACATTCATCCAATATCACCACCGAGTTTTGAATAGATCGGCCACGCATAAAATTAATCGATTTAAACTGAATGTTGGCTTTTTCCATTATGTAATTAACGCTGCCTACGGGATTTACATCATTTTTGTGCAGCACTTCTAGGGTATCGGTTATCGCAGCTAGCCATGGGGTCATTTTCTCTTCTTCACTACCAGGTAAAAAACCTATCGATTCAGCAATCTCTGGGGTATTACGGGTGACGATAATTTTGTCATACAGCTTACGCTCAACCACCAATTCTAATGCCGCCGCCATTGCCAATAATGTCTTACCGCAACCTGCTGGTCCGGTCAAAATGATCAGTTCGATATCAGGATCTAACAAAGCATCAAGTGCCATGCCTTGGTAAATATTCTTTGGGTTAATACCCCACGCTTCATGATGTAATAAGCGATCACGACCGCGATCGATCATCTGTAAATGTTTATCGGTTTTACTGACCACTCGGCCACAAAAATCTGAGCTGTCATCGATTAAATACTGGTTAAGGTAAAAATTTTCATTACCAAGATGTTCTAATGGTACTTGGTGAACCGTATGTAAACCTCTACGTTCGGTGGAGACTTTATCGACATTTTGCCAAAAATCCCCAGGGAATTGATAAAAGCCTTTGGCGAGAAAGCGCACATCATCAATTAACTGATCGCTGCGGTAATCTTCTACGCGCTCAATACCTGCACCTTTCGCTTTTAAGCGCATGTTAATGTCTTTGGTGACTAACACGACGGTGCGGGGAAAATGGATTTTTTGTAAATGCAGGGCGGTGTTGATAATGCGGTTGTCGTTATTGTCACTAGGCAACGAGCCGCTAATAAACTCTATTTGATGATCTGGGAAAATCGATAAGTGACCAGAAACTTGAGAATGTTCTTCGCGAGTAGGCAATGCTACGCCTTTTAAAATTTGCTCCGGGGTTGTGGGACCACCAAGAATATCTTCTAATGCACGTATGGCAACTCGTGCATCACGACTCACATCTCGCTTGCGATCCTTAATACTGTCGAGCTCTTCTAACACTGTCATGGGAATAATTACATCATGTTCTTTAAACGAATATATCGCTAAAGGTTCATGCAGTAACACGTTGGTATCCAGTACAAACAACTTTTTGTCGTTTTGTTGCATGGTGCCTCCAGAGTGCTCTCAATGAGTAGATATCAGTATCATTTAACTAAACGTATAACATTAAGGGGATAATTAAAGTCTCTATTGAAAAAAGGCCATTGCCATGAGCAATGCTTGCCTTAATAAAATAGGTCATTTGTCGGGTAAGAACCCAATGTCATCATCACCTTTGTTTCACACTATGACGTCAATGTGACGCTAACATGTCAGCATGGTGTAAAAATGAACATATAAACGATAAATCAATGCTAGAATTTCAATCTGGATGGGTTTGGTTTAACATACGCCCCCTTTTTTGTTTCACGCAATAAATGAGAGTAGAAGATGCCGTTTGCCTTAGGTCAACGCTGGATAAGTGATACCGAGTCAGAACTCGGATTAGGAACAGTCGTTCAAGTTGAAGGCCGCATGGTTACGCTGCTATTCCCTGCCACTGGAGAAAACCGGATGTTTTCTCGCAGTGAAGCTCCCTTAACCCGAGTTATTTTTAACCCAGGTGACACTGTCGAAAGCGGTGAAGGTTGGAGTATCACCATTGAAGAGCTTGAAGAAAAAAATCAATTAGTGATTTACCATGGTATTCATAGCGAGACGCAAGAAAAAGTCAGTCTTCGTGAGACCATGCTAAGCCACAACATTCGCTTTAATAAACCACAAGATCGTTTATTCGCCGGCCAAATTGACCGCCTAGAACGTTTTGGGGTGCGTTATCAATGTCAGTTATTGCGCCACAAATTAGCCACTTCAGATTTACTCGGCCAGCAAGGCCCACGCGTTGGCTTAATTGCTCATCAGCAGTGGATCGCTCATGAAGTCGGTAGCCGTTACGCCCCGCGCGTACTACTGGCCGATGAAGTCGGTTTAGGTAAAACCATTGAAGCTGGCTTAATTATTCATCAGCAATTACTCACAGGTCGTGCGGAACGTATTTTAGTCATTGTGCCGGACACACTACGTCACCAGTGGTTAGTTGAAATGCTCCGCCGCTTTAATTTACGCTTTTCAGTGTTTGATGAAGATCGATGCGTAGAAGCGTATGCCGACAATGACAATCCGTTCTATACCGAACAGTTAATCATTTGTTCACTTGATTTACTGCGCAAGAAAAAACGTCTTGAACAAGCTATAGATGCTGATTGGGACTTAATGGTTGTCGATGAAGCTCACCATTTAGAATGGTCAGAAGATGCTCCTAGTCGCGCTTATAAAATCGTCGAAGCATTAAGTGAAGTGGTTCCAGGTGTGTTACTCCTTACCGCGACCCCAGATCAACTCGGTCATCAAAGCCACTTTGCTCGTTTACGTCTACTCGATCCAGATCGTTTTTATGATTACGATGCTTTCTTAGCTGAAGAAGCAAGCTATAAAGATGTTGCCGAAGCCGCTGAAGCATTAAGTCAGGATAAAAAATTACCCGACAGTGCCATTAATAGCTTAACCGAGTTGCTAAGCGAGAAAGACATCGAGCCAAGCATTCGTTTGATCCAGTCAAAAGATGTTGATGCCGAATCACAACAAGCGGCACGTCAAGAATTACTCCAAGAATTACTCGACCGTCATGGAACTGGCCGCGTACTTTATCGTAACAGCCGCGCATCAGTTAAAGGCTTTCCGAAGCGTTTATTTAATGCATACCCACATGACATGCCTGCGCAGTACGTGACCGCTGAACGCGTTAACGCCATGATGGGCAGTGCCAAGCAACCACTGGCTAAAGCAGCGCAGGCATTAAGCCCTGAGAAGCTTTACCAAGCCTTTGAAAACGACAGTGCCAGCTGGTGGAAGTTTGATCCACGGGTAGACTGGTTAATTGAGTTTCTAAAATCGCATCGCAGTAAAAAAGTACTGATTATTGCTAGCCAAGCAGAAACCGCATTAAGCCTTGAAGAAGCTCTGCGAACCCGCGAAGGTATTCAAGCTACGGTATTCCATGAAGATATGTCGATTATCGAACGCGATAAAGCCGGCGCTTACTTTGCTCAAGAAGACGGCGGCGCCCAAGCATTAATTTGTTCTGAAATCGGTTCTGAAGGACGTAACTTCCAGTTTGCTAGTCATTTAATTTTGTTCGATTTGCCACTCAACCCTGACTTGTTAGAGCAGCGTATTGGTCGATTAGATCGTATTGGTCAACAAAACGATATCCAAATTCATTTGCCTTACCTGCACGATACCGCTCAAGAAAGATTGATGCGTTGGTATCACCAAGGACTCAATGCATTCGAACTCACCTGCCCGAGTGGCCATGTGTTGTTTAGTGAATTTGCTGATGAGCTCATTAACGTACTTTGCGACGATGATGAAGACCAGATGACTCAATTGCTGAATCACACGCAGCATCGCTACAAAGAGCTTAAGCAAGCAATGGAACAAGGCCGCGATAAACTGCTAGAGATCAACTCTCACGGTGGCGAGCGTGCTAATACATTAATCAAGCGTTTATCTGACAGCGACAACGATACTCATCTCATCGGATCGGTCATTCGTTTATGGGATATTATTGGTGTCGATCAAGAAGATCGCGGTGAAAACTCGATCATTTTGCGCCCTAGTGAACACATGATGTTCCCTACTTATCCTGGGTTGCATGAAGACGGTATCACTGTGACGTTTGATCGTGAAACCGCTTTGTCTCGTGATGACATTGCATTTATCACCCAAGAGCATCCTTTGGTACAAACCGGCTTAGATTTAATCACCGGCTCAGAAACGGGTACCACCAGTGTGGCAATTCTAAAGAATAAAGCGCTTCCAGCGGGTACTTTGTTTTTAGAATTAATTTATATGGCCGATGCCTCTGCGCCAAAATCGACACAGTTATACCGTTACTTACCGCCGACACCCATCCGAGTGTTGCTGGATAAAAATGGTATTAACATGGCAAACAAAGTGGACTACGCCAGCTTTGACAAACAGCTAAGTGCGGTAAACCGCCACATAGCGAGCAAGCTTGTCAATGCCTCTCAGCCTATTTTGCATCCGTTATTGGCCAAAGGTGAAGAGTATGCAAAAGAGTCGCTAACGCAGCTAGTAGTAGATGCTCGCGCCAAAATGACACAGCAACTTACAGGCGAGCTGGAACGACTTGAAGCCCTAAAAGCAGTAAACCCGAACATCCGTGAAGACGAGCTAGAATATATTCGTAATCAAATGGTCGAGATAACTGGCTACATGGACAACAGTCAATTACAGCTTGATGCAATACGTATGGTGCTTGTCAGCCACGTATAACGGCTAACAAACATTCAGCAATGCTGTATTGCTGTATTAATAATGTTGTGTAACCAATGCCCTGTATATCAGGGCATTGTTTTTATTTACCGTTATACATTAAGCTAACCGCATTATGATGTTATTCGCTCGAGGTAATCGTGCAACTAGGACAACTGAGTCAATTATTGATCGTAACGGTAAGTATATTGCTGGCAGCGCCTAGCGCAGAGGCACAGCAGCCCTATAGCCACTTGCCTACCGATGAAATTAAATTTATCACTATTGATGGTAAACAAAGTGAAGTGCTTGTGCGCTCTTGGCAGAGTAAAAAACACTTTGGTTCGGCGATGATTATTGCCGCCTCTGACACCGATGCAGATGCTGCAGGCTTAGCCAGCTACTTACGAACCAATATTAATTCCCGCGGTTGGGCAAGTATTAGCTTAACGCCGGCTAAAGGGCTATATCGGCCTAACTATGCGACAAAACCTGAAGAAGTGACTAAAGCAGGCACCGAACAACTGCAATTAACCAGCAATAAGAGTACTCCAAAGTATGAGTCATCTCAGTTACTTGAGCTGCGTAATTTTCAGCAAAATAATCTAAACGAAGCCCTAAACCAATTAACCTCAACCACCAGTTTGTTCCCTGGAGGCAAGATTCTAATTGTTATTGATGACACGGCAGGCATGGTCACGAATCTGCTTTATGATAAAAAAATCCCCACCCCTGATGTGCTAATCATCGTCAATGCTTATCGCGAGTTCGAGTACTTAATTGATCCGCAAAGTCAGCGTAAATCGATCGCTGAACAATTAGTCACCATGTCGATCCCTATTCTTGATATTCAATCTGCTGATGCACATCCAAATTCAATTGAACAAGCGCCTACTCGGCTCAATTACAATCAAGTTAAACCTACTAAGTATTATCGCCAATACCAAATGAGCCTAGACTTAAGCAGCCCTAGTGGCTGGGAAGAAGCCCTCGATCAAATAGAAGGCTTTTCCAGAACGGTAATCGGAAGATAATATATTCAGCGAAGCCGTTACCGAGAACGGCCCATTAGCGAAAACAGCTCATTACCACCAAGATTGGCGAGAGCGATAGGCTTTATCTGGATTTTTTGTTTGTCGAATCGCAGCAATCACACGGTTTTTACCTAATAACAATCGAATTTGGCTTAGTGACTCACGCGCTAATAGACTGCGCACCGAAGCGGTCCAACTTTGATTGATACTGCGTTTAATGGCTGCATTAGCATCCGGGGAAGTGCGGATGATTTTTTGAGCCAATGCAGTGGCACACTCATAAGCGTTATCACTTATTTGAGTCACCAAACCTAACTCCAGCGCTTGCTCGGCAGTTAAAATATCCGCGGTATAGGTCAACATCATCGCTTTGTCTTTCGGCATAATTTGTCTTAATGCCACCAAACCAGCCATATCTGGCACCAGTCCCCACTTTGCTTCCATGATCGACAACTTACAGTTTGGCGTTGCAATACGAATATCCGCACCTAGCGCTATTTGAGTTCCACCGCCGTAGCAACAACCGTCTAAAACCGCGATAACAGGAATAGGTAAACGCTGCCACCCCAAAGATACACGCTGAGCTAAATTGGCATTACCAGGCAACCACTTGAATAAAAGCTTTAATGCACTTGTGGGTGAACTCGCGACACTCTTCACATCTAAGCCAGAACAAAAGTTACCTTCGGCGCCGGATAAAATAACCGCATTCACTCGTTTATCACCCCGGATCTGTTTAATAACCATATCAATCGCGGTAAACATTTCAACATTAAGCGCATTTATTTTACTGGGCCTATTTAAGCAAACATGGGCAATGCCATTATCTACCGTAAACTTTATTAACTCTCTTTCCATGAAACACCCTGTTACTGGTCAGTCCAGTTTTTAGACTAACATATCTGGACTATCTGGCGAATAGTAATAACATGACAAATACTCGACAGTGGTCAAAATATTGTCATGTTATTTCTAAAAATAATATTGAGTGATAGCCTTATGTTTTATAGTGTATAAACATAAATATCCTGTATTCATGTTTAGGCGAAAAATATCAAACCTGATTGGTTTAAACCTAGGTTAGATAGTGGAATGGCTGGCGCATGCTATGCAATTGCTTATATTCAGTGATTTAAATGTTAAAACTAAGTTATCAATATTGTAAGCAAATAAGTATAATGAGCTAACGAAAAAAAAATCGCTGTAAATAGTCTTATAATAATAACTATCCGCCTCGTACCACTCGCGTTTGTATTCACGAGTTTTTTCTTAAAGGCGAAATAAGGAAGACCAGCAACAATGACCATTCCAATATTAATATGCGACGATTCTGCACTCGCCAGAAAACAAATGGCAAGAACCCTCCCCAAAGATTGGGACGTTGAAATTAGCTACGCCACCAATGGCGCGGAAGGCCTTGATATCATTCGCGCGGGTAAAGGTGAGATTGTGTTTCTCGATCTCAACATGCCAGTTATGGATGGTTACGAAGTACTTCAAGCTGTGCAACAACAAGATTTACCGGCACTGATTATTGTAGTGTCTGGTGATATTCAAATTAAGGCTCATGAACGAGTCAAAGCATTAGGTGCCCTCGACTTTATTCAAAAACCCGTTAGTGCAGAGGCCATCAGCCATATTCTGCAAGAGTACGGTATTTTGACCCTTACCCAGGGCAGTAAAACAGAAGAAGCCCCAATGATGAAAGTTGATATGCGTGATGCATGTCAAGAAATCGCCAACGTGGCGATGGGTAGAGCTGCAGACTTACTCGCCAAGCTTCTGGATGTATTCGTACTATTACCAATTCCTAATGTTAATGTACTTGAAGTCAGCGAATTAACGATGGCGTTAAAAGCCACCGAACGAAATTCAACAGTCTCAGGGCTTTGCCAGGGCTTTATTGGTGCAGGTATCGCGGGTGAAGCGTTATTGCTGTTCCATGATTCTAGCTTTGAAGATATGGCAAAGTTAATGGGCTTAGAAAACCCAAACGACATAAGTACTGAAATAGAAGTGATGATGGACACAGGTAATGTGCTCATTGGAGCATTTTTAAATGGTATTTCTGAACAACTCGACATGAAATTCAGTCAAACCCACCCAGTAGTACTTGGCAGACACTGCAGTGTAAACGAGCTCATTCACGATAATTCTGACAAATGGCAACGAACTCTGGCGATGGAAATTAACTATCGAATAGAAGATTACAATATTGAATGTGATCTTTTGCTGCTATTTACTGAAGACTCAATTCCTACGCTGAACTACAAGCTTGGCTATTTACTCGACTAATGTTGGATACTTTTTATGTCAAATGATCAAAGTGCGATGAACGAACTCCACTGGCTAATCGATATGGTGCAAACCATTGAGGTTGGTTTAGTTGTGCTCGATCGCGACTATAATATCCAACTTTGGAACGGTTTTATGGAAAACCACAGTGGTGTTTCACCCAATTCCATTAAAGGTAGTAATCTATTTGAAAAATTTCCTGACTTACCGGCTAGTTGGTTAAAACAAAAAATGGAATCGGTTTTTTTACTGAAAAACCGCACATTTATTAGTTGGGAACAGCGCCCATACGTATTCCAGTTTAAAAATTATCGACCAGTGACTGGCCGAGCCGATTTTATGTACCAAAATATTACCCTACTTCCATTAGCTTCATTAACGGGGCAAATCACTCATATCAGTATTATTGTCTATGATGTGACCGATATTGCGGTTAATAAGCTGCAACTTAAAGCGGCTAATGAGCAACTTGAACAACTTAGTCAAACCGATGGTTTAACCCTTTTACATAACCGTCGTTATTGGCAAATTTGCATGGAAAACGAATTTGATCGTTATTCACGCTACGGTGATACCGCATCATTAGTGATGATTGATATTGATAACTTCAAACGCATAAACGATGAGTATGGCCACCCTGCCGGTGATAAAGTGATCCAACATATTGCCTATTTGTTAAAGCAAGCACTGCGTGACACAGACTGCGCGGGGCGTTATGGCGGAGAAGAATTTGGGGTCGTACTGTCAAAAACCACCGCAGAAGAAGCTCTCCATTTTACCGAACGGTTAAGAAAGCGCATTGAAGAGTCGGAAGTCGCATTCGAAAACCGCCTGATAAAAGTCACAGTGAGTCTGGGAATTAACGATTTAGATTCCGAAATAGATAATAGCTCAACCTGGTTATCAGGTGCTGATAAAGCTTTATATGTTGCCAAGCAAGGAGGTCGTAACAAAAGCATTATTCATAAATAAACAGTGTTCAAACCTGTTCATCAGTCATAAAAAAACGCTCATCAATAATGAGCGTTTTTTTATGGAATTAGACAAGCGATTTAGTTAGTGAAATTTATCATCTGACTCATTTTCATCATCTTCAAAGTCTTCGTCATAATCTTCGTCGTCTTCTTCACCTTCACCTTCAACTTCATCACCGACAAAAAAAGTACCCCAACCGTCGTAGTCTACTTTTTGCTTGGCAGCGACAAGAATCAACTGTTCACATGCTTTATCCAGTAAAGGCACTTCTAGCTTATGCTTGGCTATGGCATCAAAACAGAAAATGATTGAACCATCTTCAAGTTCCATTTCTTCTGCATCATTCACTTCAAAACCAAGCTTAAATGCATCAACAGCAGCTTTTTCTAAACGATCAAAATTTGTCGCCGAAAAATGATGTTCAATCGTATATTCCGCATCAGGCTCTGAACCATCAGCAAGTAAGGCATCAACAATTTCAAGATTCTCAGCAAATTGCTCTTTTAACTGACGCTCAACAGACATGGATTACTCCGTAAATAGGACTCGTAAAAATTTAATCAATTATACCCAAACTGACACAAGTTGCGAACTTCTGACGGATGTTTGACTAACGATGACATTGTTAAGCTTTGGCTTGTTGAATTAATGCTTCTGCTTCTTTGTTTAATTCAACTAAACGCGTCGACATAACTTGATGCACCTTAGCATTTAACGCTTTAACATCATTTTTATCTAAGCCCGCCGTTGGGATAGGTTCCATCATCTCCACAATCACCACACCGTTGTTCCAACGATTAAGGTTAATGTGGCTCTGACACGAAGCTAATACTGGTACTATCGGCGCTTGAGCGGCTATTGCTGTATGAAATGCTCCCACTTTAAACGGTAACAATCCACGACCGCGAGAACGAGTTCCTTCAGGAAATATCCATACCGACAGTCCTTTATTCTTCATTCTTTCTACGGTTTTAGCCATAGTATCAAAAGCACTGTGACGATTTTTACGATCAATAAGAATATTGCCTGATAACCAATAAATTTGACCAAATAGCGGCATCCACGCCAGGCTCTTTTTACCTAAGCTAACCGTCGCTTTTGGTACCACTGACGTATGAGTAAACAAATCAAAATTATTTTGATGATTCGCAAGATAAATGCAAGGTTCCGATGTAGCACTTACAGGATGAACACGTTTAATGACCTTAATGCCTAATATTGGTGCAACAGAACCAAAGATACTGGCAATTACATGTACATTATTACGATGCATTGGCCGTACAAGGCAAAAAACAATCGAAAATACAAAGAGTAAAAATAAAAGTACGGCGAGAATGATTGAACGAGCGATAAGCAGCACAGCATACTCCTGCAATAAAATTGGCGTCAGTATAACGATGCTAGTCTAGGGACTCAACGTTTTGTTTACATATGTACGCTGAAATACTCTGCCCCTGTGATCTGGGGCAGAATAACTTGTATATATGACAGAAGCTTATATAAAGCTAGATAACAGATAATTATTTAGCTGGTTGTTGTGCTGACACCGGTGAACGTAGCTTAAGTAGCATTCTAAATAACAATGCACTTAATGCTAACGTTGCAACAATAGCGGCACCACTCGGCAAGTCGTAGCTAGCAGACAACAGTAGCCCAGCAATATAGCCCACTATGCCGACGCAATAAGCCCACACTAACTTGGTTTTACCTTGATACTTATTTAATGCCAATGCCGGTAAAATAAGCGTGCTAAACACTAAGTACACGCCTACTAACTCCACCGACAAAGTAATCACTAATGCAAATAAAAAGTAAAAACCAGCACCATCTAATATCCGTGGTTTAGCGATGATCACCCCAAGAATACCTGCAGAGACCACTGCAGGTAATGCTAATTGAGACCAACTCACCCACAATATTTGACCAGACATTAATTGTTTCAATAACTCAGCGCCATGAGGATCATTGGCTAACAATAACATTGCCGCCACCGCACTGAGCACATAAAAACAACCAATAAATGCCTCGAGCTCACCGACTAAGCGTTTTGCCATCCAAGCGATAACACCAGCACCGGCCAATGCAAACAACGCCGGCATCCATACATGAGCAAACGGTAACTCTTCTACTCTATGATCTATGTGCGATACGATTGCCCCCAATGCAGCAACCTGAGCGATAGCCAAATCAATGAAGATAATGCCACGCTTAAGCACTTGTTGACCTAACAACACATGAGTTGATAACACTAATAGCCCTGCCGCTAACGCAGGCAACAAGATAGACAGTAGCTCGACATCAAACATAGTGTTATTTCACTCCATTCAATAACGTTAGCAAACTATCGTATAAACTGATTAAGTCTTTACTCTGCTCGTTACCACCTACCGACATCGGTAACACCAATACCGGCAGATTTGCGCGTTCACCTAACCATTTAGCCCCTCGTTCATCTTGGTATGATGCCACTATTACCGCCATTACATCGCCTTTTTCAGCACGAGTAAGTAATAAGGCTAGATGGCTGCTGGTGGGTGCTAAGCCTGGTTTAGGCTCAAGATCTGCCACTTGCTCTATTCCAGTCCAATTAAATAAATAACGGAAGCTCGAATGATAAGCGATGACCTTTTTGCCGGCTAAGTTTTTAGCTTGCTCTTGCCACTGCGGTATTTTAGCCTGCCAACGTTGGCTAAAGTCGCTCAACGACTGGGCATAACGACTGGCATTTTCTGGATCAACTTCAGTAAGCTTAGCGCTCAAGCTCTGCGCAACGGTCAACATCCGCAAGGGATCTAAATGCAAATGAGGATTTCCCTTTGCATGCACATCGCCCATTGAACGATCTACTTGGGTTAACTTATCTAAGGTATCAATTTGATCTGCGGCAAAAAACAAGCCTTTATCCGTTGATCGAACCTTAGGATTAGCAGACTTCATTTGTAACATTGGCAGCCAACCAATTTCTAAATCGGCCCCTGCGCACACCACCAAATCAGCTTGGCGCATTTTAGCAATCAAGCTTGGTCTTGCTTGTACTTGATGTGGATCTTGCATCGCTGTGGTGGCCGAATACACCCTAGCATCGGGCGCTAAAGTTTGCGCTAATGCGGCATATTCAGGTTCACATGCAAACACGTTCAGTTCCGCTTTAGCTGTCGCGGTAAACAGCAGCGACATTGAAGTCACTGCTAAAAGCAATTTAGAATTGATGTGCACCGTGAGATCCTAATGACATGACATATTGTAAAGTAAAGATATTATCATCTTCAAAACCATCGAAATTAGTGCCAGTCTGATGAGTGTATTGCAAACGCACGGTCGAAAAATGACTGCTATGCCAAGCAAGACTGACTTCTGACTCTTTTAATTTCTGTGGGTCGAGGTGATCTTCATGGATTTCATTAGTATCAATTTGTCCATAACGAATCCCAGCAGACCAACTTGGTGAAAATTGATACACACTACTCACGTACCAACCTTGATGATAGTCATCGGTACTAACGTCCTCATGATCTGCCTCAAGAATATGTCCAGGCTCCATACCAAAAATGTCAGTAACTCTAAAATATTCGCCACTGACGGTTAAGTTTTGATATTTGTAATTACCATTCGGTGCCCACTTATAAACAAAGTCAGCAATGTAGGTATTTTCGCCTGTGTAAGATGCACTATGACTATGCTCAGCATGTCCTTCATCAGCTGCTTCGTCTTCATGCTCGTCTTCGGCATAAGCTTGGCCATTCTGATTACGCAAATAGCTCAATCCTAGTTGCCAAGAACTCTCGATACCAATGTCACCACCGATTTTGGTTAATGCGGTATACACGCCAACATCATCAAAATCACGCTCTGCGTGCTCATCTGTAGCGCGTAAGCTTTCGCCTTTAAACGCTTCAACGCCCATAGTCCAGTAGAGATCAGTTGGGGCCACATAATTTAAACGAATACCATCATCAAAATAATGACCACCTAAAAATGCACGATATGCCGCTGGACGATCCGTAAATGCATCGGTATGTAAATGCTGATTATTTAAATACCCAATATCCGATAAAAATCGACCCGCACGAACCGATAAACCGTAAGGCATTGCTAATGTTTGAATAAAGGCTTCTTCTAAATTAAGCTCTGTTTCACCGTCATGAGACTCAACAACCGCAGTCACTTTACCGTAAAACATTTCATCTATGTTGGCACTTAATGCCAACTCAGTTTCACCTAAACCAAAACCTTCTGCACGCTCAGCTAATGGGCGGTCACCCGTTTGATAATAACCATCGAGCACCGCACTAATACTAGGATTAGTTAAACTAGAATCTTCTGCCATTGCAGAATACGAACTCACAGCACAAGCCAGTGCCAATAACGAAACACGTGTGTTTAACGCAGACATAATATCTCCAAAATACAACAAGTAGCCGACTACCTGGGTTTAGAATAAACCGACAGATAACGGGAAATAAATTATTACAATGTTGGACTAACGAGATACTGGTGGGGCACGGCTTTGGTAGTAAGCTTGAAATACGCTAAGTAAAAAAGGCAGCGTATATTGTTGGCGCTCAAACGTTTGCTTAGAAACGGCAAACACCAAATGGGAAGAGTGAAGTATTTTATTAAGCTGATGCTGATGAAAACACAAGGTACAATGATTTTGTACGCCGTCATCGAGATGTTTAACTGAGTGTGCAGAGGCAGCAACAGACAACACAATCAAAATGGCACTGAGCCAGATTGCAATAGTTTGTCTTATTTTGATGCGGGAACTCACCAGCACAACTCCATCAAGTTAATAAAGTGAGCATTAGTGTAAAAGACCACTGTTGAAAAGCAACACTTAGATTGTGACAATTCATGACAACCCATTCACAAAGACAATCATTAGCAACTAGCATTAACAACTAATAGATGACTAAGTCGTTATTTTTAAGATAGGCTTAAGCTATTACCCATACCATAATGGATGTGTAAAACATCATCATTACAGGACAAACACCATGGCACAATTTATTAAAGAAAACATTGGCATCATTTTAGTCATGATCATTGTTGGGGTTGTCGTGCTAGGCGGGATTTACTATGTTGAAGCATCACTTGAAAGCCAAGTGATTGAGGTTAAATAACCTCACTTATTTCGCACTAGTTTCTGCACTAGGATCATTTTCAGGCGCTTCAATCAGCTGTAAGTGATCCATAATATGCGATAAGCCAACCATAATAACGGCTAAAATAACCAATGGCGTGGTGATAAATCCAACACCCTCAACAAAATAACCTACTGCGGCAGCAATCACGCCACCATAAAAACCTACTATTTTAACAACTGACAAATATTTATTATGCCCAAGCCATGCATCGCAATGAGGGCACTGAACTTCTACTGACAAACCTTTACCGCGACTGTCTTTTACCTTCGCAATTGAAAAAGATTTGTAGCAATGAGCACATTGCAGCGACATGATTATTTCCTCAGTTCAATAATGGCGGCAAGTGTAACAAATTACCAAACCAATTACTGTACTTGGCTCCTATAGGATTTTTCCATTATCATAGCCGCAACTCAGAGCCAAAGGACGACTTTCCATGCTACGGATTTTACTTACGTTATTATTATTCACCTCGTCAGTGTTTACGACGCCATCTCTTCGAGCAGAACAAGATGCAATGGAACCCATAGCTGCCACTAACCAGCTAACCGATTCCCAGAATCAAATTAGTCGCTTACAACAAACGATCGAACAAGATATCCAGTTATTATTGAAAGCAAAAGGTGAACTGCGTTGTCACAGCAATGCTTAGGCATCGCTAATTGAAAATCACCTTGAGGTGCAACATAGTGAAAACCAAAATGAGTTTCGTCGCTGATTTTAGTTTGCTTCGACAACTCTAGTGTTTTTACCGACACTA
>NZ_JACJFI010000440.1 GCF_014164505.1 Shewanella sp. SG41-4
GATATGAGCATGTTCCCAAAAAATATCGCCATTTTTCTTTTTGTTTTGCAGCTCGCCTTGCCATGCATGTCCGGTAGAAATAGCATCCCATAATTGTTTATAAAGTGATTTTGGGGTTAAACCAGATTTAAGCATGCTGGCTGACTGGCCAATAACTTCACTCGCGGTGTAGCCTGAAATCTTTTCAAAGGCACTATTCACATATTCAATTTCGCTGTTGATATTAGTTAATATCATTGATATTGGGCTTTGTTCTATTGCCTGAGACAATGTAAGAGCTTGTTCTTCAGCCTTTTTTTGAGCGCTTAAATCGATATCGATACAGTACATTTCTGCTTCATTATCGGTATTGTTGATTAACGTATGGGATGAATAAACCGCTACATTACTACCATCTGCACGTTGCAGGAGTAATTCTTCAGCGAGAATAGGAACCCCCTCATTAATCCATGCATTGACGTTATTGATCACTTGTTCTCTGTAAGGCGGGGGGATAATGAGATCCTCTAATTGCTTCCCTAATGCTTGCTCTTTGGTATATCCGTAAAGCTTTTCACTGGCTTGATTCCAAAAAATAACTGAACGATTTTTATCGTAACCTTGGACTGAAATTGAGGGTATTTGTTCGAAAATATGTCTAAACTTAGATTCGCTCAGAAGCAGTTTTTGTTCGGCATTAATGCGCTGTGAAATATCTTTAACAAAGCAGAATAGCATCCCATCATCACCATCCCAAAAACTGATGCTCACCTCAACATGAAACAAATGACCTAACTTATGTCGGTGCTGAGAGGTGTAATTAATAGACTTTGTTTGCTTAACTTTTATGACATTTTGAGTAGAATACTGGTGTTTTTCACTGGTTTCGATCTCTCCAATCGGTTTATTGCTCAGCTCGTCGAGAGTATAACCAGTCATATTGGCAAAACTCTGATTAGACTCAATTATCCTGCCTTCTACAGATACAATAACAAAACCATCTTGCGCGGTACTGATAATGTTACGGTAAGTACTTTCACTGCGGCGTAACTGTTCTTCAATGAGTTTGCGGTCGGCCATATCTCGACTTACGCCCACAATTCCTTGAATTTCCCCAGACGAATTAACAAAAGGCGTTTTATGGGTTTTAAAAATATGTGCGACGCCGTCAGATGTTGTAATCCATTCTTCATTCATCCATGGCTGGTTTTCTTGTAATACAAAACGATCTGCTTTGATAAAGCTGTCTGCCTGTTGACGATCAAATAAGTCATAGTCTGTCTTATGCTTAATATCTTCAGGTTTGTGTTTTAGAGTTTCAGAGAATGCCTTGTTACAACCTAAATAAACCCCGTCAACCGATTTATAAAAAATCATATCGGGAATGCCATCAATAATGCTTTGTAATAGGTTTTTCTCGGTTTCGAGGAGGTTTTTGTGATGATGTAAATCGTGAGATATTTGTTGTCTTTCCCGATGTTGTTTTAACAATAACCCGACTAGCATGGTGCCACATGTATACACCGTTAATAAAGTGGGGCTAATAGTGAGAATGATGTCGTATTTATCTACCACAGGCATGAGTAATAAACACAGTAAAACAGCAACCTCCACCACAAAACCCATCACCAGTAAGTTTTGCCAATTAGGTTGTGTATTTGAAGACTTTATCCAGTACCGCCAGCCTAAGCCAATGGCAGAGCTAATGAAAATAATTAAGGTGCCAACGTATAAACCTGCACCGCCTTGATAAAAACGAAAACAAGCTGCTAGTATCGCGGCAATCAATGTAGGGATAAAACCAAAAAATAGCCCGCTTAAACTTAACAGTACCCAGCGAGTATCAAAAAAAATCCCCGGCCTTAGCTGCCAAGGATTATTCATCACACAAATTGCGATCATTCCAATAAAAATCCCACTCAAGACATTTCCATACTTCTCGGAGGCAATTTTTTGTAATTTTAAGGCATCATAAATGACGACAAGTGCCAGTAACAATACGGTGTTGCTCATCAAGCTGAAAAAACTTTCCATTTCTTCCCCACAAATAAATGTAAGCTGTCGTTTACGCTAGCAAATACTAATCAGAATAAGTGGTCGAGCTATTAACCAAAATCAATGGTTTATATTCATCTCTCGGCTCATTGACACTGCTTGCATATCTCACCAATCTTTTACATAAAGCGTAGTCGCTAAATCATTTTTTTGATAATAGATTAAATGATCTATGCGATATGTGACCTAGTCAAATTTATCTAAAAGGCATAGGAAGGCACTATCGGGGAAATATAATCAGATCAACTGTAGTGATTAGATGATTTTTTGACACTTAAATAGAGGTCTTTTTACAC
>NZ_JACJFI010000441.1 GCF_014164505.1 Shewanella sp. SG41-4
ATCGCTGTCATCATTATCTATATTCGTAACTGATTGGCAGAGATCTTGAGGGATCACACTCCCACCTTCGAGTATTTCATCTAAACCATGGCTAATTGTCGCTAAACTTGCATCGCGATAAAACACCCCTGCAGTTGTTGCTGGATGAATTAAAAATGTAGTGTCTAGGTGCCTAGGAAAATTTAAAAAAACTGTATGAGTTGCACTATATTCACGTTCAATAAAACGTTGCAACTGATAAGCTTGCTGAATATCAATCGTCGATAAATCAAATAAAATCAGAGATATTGGCTCACTAGCTAATATTTTAACCATTCCGCCTGGGTGAGTTGTCGACAGTTTTACCAACAACTCTTGCGGCCAGCGAAAATCAAGTAAATCGTTCAATAACTGTGACCGAGAAACTATCATCCAATTTGAGGTTTTAATCATGATTGACACTCCATGTGAAGCTGAACTTGATGCCTTTAAACACAACTTGCATCAATGAATATCAAGATTGGTTCAATTTTTTATGACTAATGAGTTAATAAAAAGGGTGTTTGCACACCCTTTTTAAACTTCTTCACTACATACCTTGAGTAATCGTCACTGTATTACCAAACCCTATGCTGCTTACAACTGCTGAGTTATTCATATCGGTTTGGGTAACATAAACCACATTACTGCCATCACCAGAGACATATACATCAGCTAAATGATTGCCACCAGTTTGATCGATAACAATTTCGTTAGCTTCGCCCCATTCAGATTCAGCATATGCTTCGTTATGATGTCCAGACTGGTCTATATCAATAACTGATGACAAGTCAGCAGCATCAGCATAGGCCTTGTTATGATGGCCATCTTGGTCAACTGTAACGATATTATTCGCTCCCCACGTTCCAGCACCGATCCCTTCACCATAAAAGTTGCTGCCATTGGGTTTGCTATTAACTTCATTATGATGCCCAGCTTGATTGACTGTTACGGTACTCAATCTGCCATTTTCAGTTGAGGCACCTGCATAGTTATGATGACCCGACTGGGTGATTGTAATTGTGTTGTCAAAACTGTACTCCCCTTGAAACACTACCGCTTCGTTTGCGAAACCGGCTTGTGTAACCGTAGCGGTATCATCCATACCTTCTTGGTCTATTGTTGCAATATTACCATTAGCTGGATTACCTTCACCATTACCGGGAGTTACCGTACTTTGAATTACTGTAGCAGTGTTGCCTTCATTTGATTGATTAACGGTTGCAACATGATCAAAGTCCATTTGCGTTACCGTTGCGGTTTGATTTAAACCGTATTGGTTAACTTGAGCGTCATGGTTACTGCCAGCTTGATTAACGTGTGCATCATTAGATTCACCATTTTGATATACATCCGCCATGTTCGATAAACCTGCTTGTTCAACTAAACCAATGTTACCGTTACCAACTTGCTCTAATGTTGCAACGGTATCATCACTACCCAAACCGCCATAATTCTGATTATTTTGTAATATATCACCGTCGTTATTTGAACCATTTTGGGTTAACGACGCACTTGCAGCGTCTGAGGCTTCCTGTTGAATATAAGCATTATTGTTAGAGTTGCCTGATTGATTAATGGTTGCATCAGCAAAATATGACCAATGATTATAAATTTCGGCAGTATCTTCGCTTCCGGTTTGATTAATCGTAGACTGTGCACCATCACCGTCATTTTGAGTGATGGTTGCTAAGTTACCATTGCCCATTTGATTAACAGTAGCTTGAGCATTCTCGCCATTAAAAAATTCTTGTGCGACATCAGCATCATTACCATCACCAACTGATTTAACAGAGGCGCTAGCTGTACTTGTTGCATTATGTTGGTCAATCAAAGATGTATTACCATTTCCCTCTTGATTTGATGAAGCTTGGGAGTTTGTCGTTTCAGTCTGTAAAATAGTTGAGAGATTATTATTACCCAACTGTTCAATAGTTGCATTATTAGCAACACTGTTGTCTTGTTGAACTACCACCGCGGTATTTAGCTCTCCCTCTTGACTAACATCGGCTTCGTTACTGCCTGCATATGCACCAGCAGAGGTCAATAAAGCTGCTGAGATTAATAAAGCTAATTTAGAATATTTCATCTTTGTATTTCCCTTCATTTGGTTGAAATAAATAACTCAAATTAATTACTTTGAGTCACGCTAACGTTTTGCATTGTTCCCCATTGAATAACGCCAACAGCACTTCCATAACCATTCTGCTGGATCATAATGGTATTATCACTTCCGGTTTGACGAATAACTGCTAAGTTATGGGTTCCTATTTGACTCACATCCATTAGCAAATTATTA
>NZ_JACJFI010000442.1 GCF_014164505.1 Shewanella sp. SG41-4
AGGACTTATCAGTAGCCAACCCAGAAAACATCGCTACAAGATAGTGAATGATGAGCCTACAATCGCGCCTAACTTGTTAAAGCGACAGTTTAACGTTGACGTCATAAACCAGGTTTGGTGTGGTGATGTGACGTATGTTTGGTCAGGAACCAAATGGCTCTATTTAGCCGTGGTAATGGATTTGTATGCGAGAAAAGTGGTGGGTTGGGCTTGCTCTGACAGCCCGAATACCGATTTGACTTGTGCAGCATTAAGAATGGCATTTGAAAGTCGTGGACGGCCCCAAAACCTGATGTTTCATTCTGACCAAGGTTGCCATTACAGTAGTCTTCAATATCGACAAATGCTGTGGAAGTATCAAATAACGCAGAGTATAAGTCGACGAGGAAACTGCTGGGATAACGCGGTAATGGAACGTTTTTTTAGAAGTTTTAAAACAGAATGGATGCCGAAGTATGGTTACAACAATTTTGATGAAGCGAAGCAGGATGCGTTGAATTACATACTAAAGCACTACAATACAAAACGTGGTCATAGTTATAACAATTATATGACGCCAGCGGCTGCCGAAATGGCAGCATAAAAACGCCCCCTGTTTGTGTACAGTTTTACTTGACCACATCAACTTGTTCTTTTCGATTGGTATTCAAATAGTGGGGGACGATTTTAGAGTTCAGCTAATATCTTTTCTACGATAGGCTTATTGGCTTCTGGGAAGTCGTATTCTGCAATACTATGTATCGGCACCCATTCAATTTGCTGTTGTTCCATACCTTGCGCTTGGTTTGAAAATTCAGTAATTAAATGAATGTCGAGTCTGACATGTTTATCTGGATAATCATGACTGATGTCCATGAAGGGCGTTGAATTAGATACATCAAGATTAACTTCCTCTTTGAGTTCTCTAATTAACGCTTCCGTAACCGTTTCATTAATTTCCACCTTACCGCCTGGGAATTCCCACTTTCCACCTTGATGAAGGTGTCCTAGTCTCTTAGCCAGTAAAATGTGCCTATCTTGATTAATGATGACACCGACAGCGACATGAATTCTTTTTTGCATGTTTGCCCCTTTATAATTTGAACTTATTGTTTAAAGAAGTCGCCTTCATCAAAACCAGCATCATCCAACAGATCTAGGTCTACATCGTGTTTAACCGGAATAGCATGCTTCTCGCTGGCCCAGTCGCCAAGATCGATCAATTTACAGCGTTCGCTGCAAAAAGGTTTAAATAGGGATTCGTCTTTCCATTCAACTTTGGTTCTGCAAATTGGGCAGTTTACTACTGTTAAAGGCATAATCATTCTTGGTTATGTATATTACCAGTGATGTTAAAGTGTTTAAGTGCAGGTTGCTAGTGAGAACTCAACAGTTTCACAGGTATGACGATGTAAATCGAAATCTACAAAATGGATGGCATAACGATTTCGGTTACCACTGACGGTAGGGTAGCAGTTTTGATTGGAATTTATTTGCACTCGAATTAATGACAGCGGTTGTATTGAGTTACTTTGATAGAAACCCACTGGAGCTTGGCATAGACCAAAATCTGCTGTCGTTCGAATCAGTTCAAGAAGTAATGTGATTGGGGCGAGTAGAGGTTGGAATTGAATAATCCAACTTTTGATATCTTGCTGTCGATGTTGCCAGTCTTTGCCAAGCCAAAAGTGCAATTGTGGAAAGTCGAAATTACAGTATGCGCCAGTCATGTTGAAGCGCTGTCGTAATGCAGAGATAAATTTGTCTTGTTTAAGGCTACAGCCAATTCTTTCTTGCGCTTGCAGTGGTAATTTTAGCGCGATTAGCCTTTGGATGAGTTGATCCACTTGAGCGATACCTACATTTGAGTTAGTACGCCAATGAGAAATTATCTGAATCTGTTTTTCAATATCTTTTAAAATATCGGTGCGATAGTCACATCGTTCAGTTAATTCGGCAAGAGCAAACAAAGGGCTAAAACATTGATGTTGATTATCTTGTTCGGCATGCTGTTGCAACTGGAGGGCAAGGTTTTCTATACGTAAATAACTGCGTATTTTTTCATTTAATGGTTGTTCATAAATTAAATCAGTCATTGACGTTAGTTTCTAAATCGGCTGCTTGTTGTAAGTATTGTTGGTGCAGACGAAGTACTTGACTGCGCAACAGCTCATGTTCTCCTTGATTATCAATAATATTATCAGCTTTAGCGAGTCGTTGTTCTCGAGTCATTTGACTCGCAAGAATATGCTCTACCTGCTGTTTACTGACACCATCACGTTGCATCGTCCTTGAAATCTGTAACTCTGGCGATATATCTACAACCAAAGTAGTA
>NZ_JACJFI010000443.1 GCF_014164505.1 Shewanella sp. SG41-4
ATGTTAATGTCCATTCTGGTAACTTAGTCGGATCGATTGTAACCGTTACGTCAAATGTTTTCGTTTGGCCGGCAGGAATTTTGATACTTGCTGGCATATCAAATGTAACAGCCGCTGAATCGATATCATTCTGGAAGCGTTGTTCTGCCATTAATGTGTAAGTTTTCGCTTCTGCAGAGAAGTTTTTCACAGAAATGGTTTTCGTCATTGACGCAGTTTCACTTAATGACACAAGACCAAAAGCTAAAGCAGCTTGCATGGTATCTTTATCATAAGCGACAACTGGCAAGTTGATAGATTTTTCAATATCAACCAGACCGGCACCGATGTAGCTGATTGGTGCTAATTCTGCATCTGCATTTAATGCGATAGGCTCAACTGTAACATTCAAGTTTGCCGCGTTCATCATAGTGGCTTTAATTTCAAGCGCGCTACGATTTGGCAGTGCCTCTTTTACAATACTCATTGCGCCAGCCGTAATAGGGCTAGAGAAAGATGTACCACTGATTGGAGATAAGCCGTCGCCTAAACCTGGGTGAGCGGTCATGATAGACGTACCAGGAGCTGTGATTTCAGGCTTTAATGTGCCTGCAATTGATGGGCCGCGAGATGTAAATGTCGCAATAGCACCTGCAGTTGTCACTTCAACTGAAGTGATAGAGAAAACAACATCACCTTTAGCCAGTTCAGCTTTTAATGCATCGCCTTCTTCTTTTGAAATCATTACAGCAGGGATAGTGACCTTTGGATCACTACCACCCATGTTAAATGCTCCATCATCAGCTACGTTATTGGCAACAATGACAAAAGAGGCACCTTTATCTTGAGCACTCAATACTTTCTGAGTAAATGCACAGCCACCACGATCAATGATTACAGTTTTACCTGTAAAGTCTGTTCCAGCAGCAAATGCAACACAACCATCTAGATTTTCAGTAGGAAGTACCAATGGCGCAGTTGTGTTGTTAAAAGAAAATGCGTTAGTGGTATTAAAACCAGCCCCGTATGCTTCTAGTTCAACACCAGCAGCAGAAGCGTCAATTTTTCCAACGGGTGTTGTCGGGTGAGTCATTGCGCCAACAGATAAAGCATTATTCGATGTACTAGGACCGCCAACAACAAATGGTGTCGCACCATCGTTACCTGCAGAAATCACAAGGTTTACGCCCAACTCAACCATTTCATCAATTAGCTCTTGTACTGCACCGCCTTTAGTATCACCAAAATCACCACCTAACGACATGTTAACCGTGTTCACACGGTCAGAAATATCGCCATCATTGTTGGGATCCATGGCGGCTTCTAACGCATAAAGCTGAGCAAGACCTGGACAACCAGAATTACATACAGAGTAAACATACAATTCAACATCTGGTGCAATACCAACAACTGAATGGCTAACATGAGTACCGTGGTTGGTACTGACATCAATTGGATTTGGGTCGTCATTCATAAAGTCGTAACCACCGACAACTTTACCTTGAGGCCAGTTTGGCATTTCAGATTGTGCAGCGACAGCAGCTTGGTAGTCAGCTATTTCACCAGAGCCGCCTAATGCTGCATGAGTGTAATCAACGCCTGTGTCTAATACCGCTACTTTTTGTCCTTTACCAGAAGCTATACCTGCTTCGATAACCGCTGTTGCACCAATGTAATCAGCGCTATCGGCAACATCTAACTCGTAATCATAGATAGGCAAAATATCTGCAACGTCTGAATTCTTTAGTAAAGATATTAATTGTTTTTTATCTGCTTTAACTAAAATTGAGTTAACCAGTTTCGACGTTTGGCCCACAACTTGAATGTCTGCGCCTAAGCTTTCAATAGCACTTAATACACGAGACTGTGATTCTTGAACTGAAATAGAAGCTTGTGTTGATGAGACTTTAGATAAACGTGCTTGCTGTGATACTGATTGAGTATTTAGTTTGATCATCCAAGCTGAAACGGTGGATTGTTTCTCTTCTTTACTGACTTTTAAACCAGCATACTCATCGTTTGCTTGGTTAGTTGTATTATACTTATTTGCAGGTTCTGCAAAACAAGCGCCAGAGACTAATACAGCCGAAATGGCTAATGCTAATTTTGTCTTCACAACTTCTTCCTTGTTTTAGACACCACTCAATTTGAGGGAGATATCGCTGTAACACAATAAATAATAAGTGATGGTGTTTATAATATTTTCGGTTTTTTGCTACACTCAATGGCACATCAGTAGCATTTATAGCACAAAAGTTTAACAAAAGTAACACCGAAACTTAAGAAGTCGGTAATCAATTGTTAATAAGTATGTGCGAGTTTGTGATTGATGTTG
>NZ_JACJFI010000444.1 GCF_014164505.1 Shewanella sp. SG41-4
GCAAGGCTCTAAAGGTACTTCAGGTAGCATTGGTGGCGCAACGAGTATTGCTAACGGTATTATCCCAAGCATAGACGATCGCCTCAATGTGAATTTACCTGCGGCTGCGAGTTCTGCGACCAGTATAGCTTTTCACGTAGCTAGATTGGCTGATGGGACCGTTCTCGATTTGGAATTAAGTGCATTAGAGCAAGAAAACAAAGGTGAGATCATTGCTAGCCCTCGTATTACCACTTCTAATCAGAAGTCGGCATATATTGAGCAAGGTGTTGAAATCCCATATGTTGAGTCAGCATCAAGTGGTGCAACAACTGTAAGCTTTAAAAAGGCTGTATTATCATTACGTGTAACGCCGCAGATTACGCCCGATGACAGGGTAATCCTCGACCTTGAGATTACTCAAGATTCTCAAGGGGCAACAGTGGCCACTTCGACTGGCGATGCTGTTGCGATTGATACACAGCGCATTGGCACTCAAGTGCTTGTGGATAATGGTGAAACAATTGTTCTAGGTGGGATTTACCAACAAAACCTAATCAGCCGTGTGAGTAAAGTACCTGTATTGGGTGATATTCCTTTAGTAGGTTTCTTATTTAGAAACTCAACTGACACTAATGAGCGCCAAGAGTTGTTAATTTTCGTTACACCTAAGATTGTTGAAGACAAACGGTAGTTTATTTACACAATAGTAACAATAAAAGGCCAGCTACTTAATAGCTGGCTTTTTTTATAATTGATATTTATGAGCAGAGAATGAGCAAACGGGTTTAATTCATCATCACTAAACATCACTCTTACACATAAAATTTGTCGTTTAAGTCTTAGACTTGCGACTTTATTAAAGTTTTATGGTATTAACTTTAATTAGTTAGCACAATGCTAATATAGATAAATTCTTTTAATAACATAGTTTTATTCGTGAGTGTCGTTTATTATTTGAGGTTTTTAGCATCAGTAACATAATAAAATCATTATAAATAGCTGTGATGACTTGCAAGCGGTAGCCCTTAACTGAGATAATCCTCCGTCAAGTCTCATTAGAGCAAGGTTAAATTATAGGTCGGCTTGAGTTTAAGTCGATAAGGCATTCTTTCATATAAGATTCAGACGTATACGAAATGGCTGAAAAACGCAATATTTTTCTGGTAGGCCCTATGGGCGCAGGTAAAAGCACAATTGGTCGCCATCTGGCGCAAATGCTGCATTTAGATTTCCACGATTCAGATCACGAGATTGAACAACGTACCGGTGCAGATATTGCCTGGGTGTTTGATGTCGAAGGTGAGGAAGGCTTCCGTAGACGTGAAGCTCAAGTCATTGGTGATCTTTCAGAAAGGCAAGGTATCGTTCTCGCGACAGGTGGTGGTTCTGTTCAGAGTAAAGATATCCGCAACTATCTTTCTGCTCGAGGTATAGTGGTTTACTTAGAAACAACTATCGACAAGCAAGTCGCGCGCACTCAGCGTGATAAGCGCCGTCCGTTGTTACAAGTAGATGATCCACGTGAAGTGCTTGAGAGCTTAGCGGAAATTCGTAATCCTCTGTATGAGGAAATTGCGGATGTTATCGTTAAGACTGATGAGCAAAGCGCAAAGATCGTCGCAAACCAAATTATCGAGCAACTCGGCTTTTAGGTAACAACATGCAACAGATTCAGGTTCAATTAGGTGATAGAAGTTACCCCATTTATATTGGCCAGAATTTGATGAATGATAGCGAGCTCTTTGCTCGCTACCTAACAAACAAAAAAGCCTTAATTGTTTCAAATGACACCATTGCTCCGTTGTATCTTCAACAGATACAACAAGCGATGTGCGCTTGCGCGCGCATTGAAACCGTAATTTTGCCGGATGGCGAAAAATTTAAAGATTTACAACATCTAGATTATATTTTTACCGCATTACTTGAGCATAACTTTGCCCGAGACTCGGTATTAGTCGCACTCGGTGGTGGTGTTGTTGGTGATATGACTGGTTTCGCGGCTGCGTGTTATCAGCGTGGAATTGATTTTATTCAAGTACCAACTACATTACTGTCCCAAGTTGATTCTTCAGTTGGTGGTAAAACGGCTGTTAATCATCCTCTTGGGAAAAATATGATTGGTGCATTTTATCAGCCTAAATCAGTGATTATCGATACGCTTTGCTTACAGACATTACCCGCAAATGAGTTTGCTGCAGGTATGGCTGAAGTGATTAAGTACGGTATTATTTGGGATGCTGACTTTTTCCAGTGGCTTGAAGCAAATGTAGATGCGTTAAAATCGCTTCAAACTGACGCGTTAAATTATGC
>NZ_JACJFI010000445.1 GCF_014164505.1 Shewanella sp. SG41-4
GATGGACTCAACACATTGGGGTATTATCAAATTGAACCAAGTGCTTGTAAATATAACGTGTAAAAAACCACTCCGAAGAGTGGTTAAACATAGCGGTTCAATTTAGAGAGCTTATAGCTTCACATTCACAGGAGGTACAATAAAGCCTTGATAGGCATCGACTCTGAGTTCAGTAAATCTTGCCAATTGTGTTACCTCTTGGATCCCTGTGACAATCACCTGAATATCTAACCCTTTAGCGACATTGACCAAAGCTCTGCATAACTCACTGTTATGTTGATTATCTTCAATATAAGCAAGTGACTGGTCTAGCTTTACATAGTTCGGTCGCAGGCTTTGTAAGTAGGCCATTGAGCCAAATTGACGACCGAAATGGTCAATACCAAAATGAGCGCCAGAATCTCGAATGACTTTACAGAGACTTTCACAGGACTCTAAATCGCTATATACACTCGCTTCTGGTATTTCAAAGCAAATACGGTCGGCATATTTATTGGACCGAAGGAACTGCTTTAACCACATATGAAAATCAACATCACTAATACTCTGATAAGTGAGATTGATGGCAACACGCTCATAATTACGTTCAAATAAGCGATGTTCTTCAACAGTTTCAATTAAACATCGATCAAGTACTGTACCTAATGATAGTAATTCCACATACGGCATAAACTGACCTGCGTGCAGTGTTGTATCACCTATTTGCAGTTGGCAATATAGTTCGCGCTGACAAATTTCATCTTTGGCGCAGAGTTGGATCGACTGCCAACGGAATTGGAATTTTTTATTATTGATGGCGTGATTTAAATTGTTACGCCATTCTTCTCGTGTAAACAGTTGCTTTTGAGTGTTCTCAAACCAATGAAATACCTTGCCTTCTTTAATGGACTGTTGGAGTGCGTTATCTGCTTGTGCCAACATATCTGATACTGTCATTTGCCCTAGACGCTCTGCTACACCAATATAAAACTGTTCGTTAGGTTTACAGCCAGATTTTGATATTTCTTTATTTACAGTGCGTATTAGGCTCTGTAAATATTTAGTTAATTGTTCGTGTTCGCAGTCCTCAACAAGAAAAGCGAATTCATATGCAGCAATACGGGCGATAACAGATGAGGATATTTTATCCTGGTGATGCTGTAGTTTCTCAGCCAGAATGCGAATAGTTTCATCGCGAACTTGGAAACCGTATTTACTATGCACTTCTTCTAGCCAATCCATTTTGACTAAATAAAGCGCGCCAGTACTGGGCTCACTTAACCAGCCATTAACTCGACTGACCATGTATTGTCTATTTGGTAGCCCCGATACTTGATCGACGAGGTTTTTCTTCCTTAATGCAGAGACTTCTTCGTCAAGGGAATTAAACACTTGCTTCAATTGAGCTGACATACTGTTAAATGCACTAACGAGCTCTTTAAGTTCTTTTGTTTTTGGCGCTGGCATTTCTGGGCCAAATTGACGTTCGGCAATTTTTTTTGCGTGCACAGAAAGTGTATTTAATGGTTTTAAAATCCAACTTAATCCTACTCGTGCAAATATGATGGCGATGAGGAATAAGATAGAAAAAAGAATAATAATGTCGGAAATAACTCGCCATAATTCCTGATAGCCAAACCCTGGATGAGCAGTAATTTCTAGCGTGGCAAGTTGTAACCAACCCGAGGTAATAGTGGTTTGTTTTTTAATGGTTTTAAATAGGTTGAGGTCGATAAACCATTGAGGAATATTATTAACTTGAACAGCGTTATTCCACACTTGTTGTTTACCATCAACCAACCACGTTAACTTGATTTGTTGATAATAGCCGCCCTCAAAAATAACATTAACTAATGTTTCTGCTCCAGCATCATCACCAGCTTCTAAAACAGGAGTCAGCATTAATCCTAATGAGTTACTGGTATTATTGAGATCCGATTCCATTTGTTTGGATAAGAAACCTTGGGTCTCCGAAAATTGAACGTAGGCTACGCTTGCAATAGTTAACAAGAAAAGCCCGAAAAGTAACGCATAGATCTGCCTGAACAGGGTCATGTTGTCACTACTCCATGTTGAGTTTGGGTTGGCGTAAGCGATCTACACCTAATCTAAGTTTAAGGTCAGTCCATTTTTCAAGGCGTGACGACGAGCCGGCTAACACACCTCGGCCTTTTTCTTTGTTTAACCATAATTGTTTACCGTTAAAACTGTAAACAGGCAGTAGGTCTTTTCGCTTCGTTGCCAGTTTTATGGTTTTATCTAAATTATCGAGTACTAACGGAATCGAATTTGGCT
>NZ_JACJFI010000446.1 GCF_014164505.1 Shewanella sp. SG41-4
TCACAGCGATTGTCCGCTAGCGTTGGCCAAGAGCGATTAAATACTGATTTAGCTGGAGATGTTTCTGCTCGTCAATCTACACCTGGTTTATCGAGCAATGAAATAAAAACCAGCTGGTGGAAGATTGATGACGTATTTTATGAAAGCCGTGGTTCAGCTTGGGCTTTATTGAACTTTATGCGTGCTATTGAACTTGATTTTGCCGATGTATTAGAAAAGAAAAATGCCGAGGTTAGTTTGCGTCAAATTATTCGTGAACTCGAAGCTACTCAGCAAACTGTTTGGAGTCCATTGGTTCTTAATGGTAACGGTTTTGGTTTAGTGGCGAATCACTCGTTGGTGATGGCTAATTATATTTCGCGTGCAAATGCCGCGGTAATTGATTTAACTAATTTACTTTCACAAGGATAAAGATGAAAAAGACTCTTCTTGCCACAGCTGTAGTGTGCCTTTTAAGTGTGCCATCGGTGCATGCAGAAACTGTATTAGGTTTTAAAGTAGGCGCAGATTATTGGCAGGCAGACACCACAAATTCATTTAATGATGATAGTGGTGTTGCTCACAGCTTTAATGATGATTCTTCACAAGGTAGCTTGTGGATTGTTGTTGAGCATCCTTTGCCGTTTGTGCCTAATATTAAAATTCGTGAAAACCGTCTTGAGTCGAGCTCGAGTATTGCCAGTGCCGACTTTAACTTTAACGGTCACAATTTTACGGGTGCAACATCGGTTACTAATGATTTAAGTAATACTGACTTTGTATTGTATTACGAAATTCTTGATAACGATTTAGTGTCTATTGATTTAGGTGCAGCATACAAATTAATGAGTGGTTCATTACGTGTTGCTGATGCTGGTCACCCTGAAGAAGTGGATATCGACAGCGGTATAGTGATGGGATACGCCAGTGCACAAGTTGGTATGATTGGCTTGGGTTTATTTGGTTTTGCTGATGTATTACTAGGCATTGATGAATCTAATGTATATGACTACGGTGCTGGTTTAGGATGGAAGTTTGACGGATTAGCTGTTGATACTTCTGTTCGTGTTGGTTACCGCGAGTTTAATTTTGATGTAAGCAATTTCTCTGGTGTGTCACAAAATACTAACTTTAGTGGTGCATTTGCCGGTATTGAATTAGTTTTCTAATTCAATACCGAGCCACCGATTATGTCAATGTGACTATGTCTATAAAACTATGTAAGCATTTGTAATAATTATAAAAAAACCGCCAATTGGCGGTTTTTTTGTGGGAGCTTATTTTCTCTGTAAGCCTAGTGCTTAGTGACTAATGACTAATACTTATTGAGCAATGAGTCCGCTGTTAATCGAGATAACATCATCTTCGTTCAACGTACCAGCAGCCTGTTTAAGCGCTAGTATAGAATTAATGTAACCATAACGAGCTTCAGACAATTTACGCTTTGAATCATACAAGTCACGTGTACGGTTAAGCACATCTACAATCGTACGGGTACCCACTTCAAAACCCGCTTGAGTTGCTTTTAACGCGCTTTCAGATGAAATAACTGATTGCTCGTAAGCTTTGATTGAACTGATTGAAGCGTTAACGTTGTTAAAGTTATTACGCACGTTTTTAGTGACGCTACGATGAGTTTGTTCTAATTTCTCGCTAGCTTCCACATATCCGAATTGAGCTTGTTTAACTTGAGAAGTGACTTTAAAACCTTCAAAAAGTGGAATGCTTAACGTGATGCCAACATTGGTGTTGTCAAAATCTGGACCTGGAGTTTGATCAACGCCTTTGTTGTAACCTGCATTGAAGTTCAATGTAGGCATGTGGCCAGCTTTGTACAATTTAATGGTTTCATTGGCGATATCTTTAGCGATACGTTGAGTCATTAAGTCGATGCTATTGGTTTCGGCCATTTTCAACCACTCAGCAGATGATGCTGGGGCAGGTGTGCCAGCTGAAAAACGGTTAGTATCAAGAATATTTATTGATTTATGATCTATACCGGTAATTTCACGTAATGCTTCATAGCTATTGTCTAAGGTATTTTGAGCCAAAATTTCTAATGCTGATGCTAAGTCATATTGCGCTTGTGCTTCATGTACATCAGTAATTGCGGTTAGGCCTACAGCAAAACGTTGCTTGGTTTGTTCAAGTTGACGTTCAATGGCTGCTTTTTCTGCACCTTGGAACTCGTAGTTATCTTTAGCTGTTAATACGTCAAAGTAAGCTTTAGTCACACGAGTGATTAACGCTTGCAATGATGATGCATAAGTTGAGTCAGCTTGAGTTGCGG
>NZ_JACJFI010000447.1 GCF_014164505.1 Shewanella sp. SG41-4
AACATTTTTTCTAAAACAACAGTTTCGAATCATGTTCAACCATCTTAAATATGGTATCCCATAGGGGATTCGAACCCCTGTTACCGCCGTGAAAGGGCGGTGTCCTAGGCCTCTAGACGAATGGGGCACATTTGATACGTTATACTCTGTATCGAGTGAATACTCATAGGTGTCTGTAGGCTAAACACCAGTGCTAATTATCTACTTAAAGATTGTTAAGTAAGTGGTGGAGCTACACGGGATCGAACCGTGGACCTCTTCACTGCCAGCGAAGCGCTCTCCCAGCTGAGCTATAACCCCGTCTTACTTAATGCTTTTGAATATGCTACTAGAAAAAATCTAACATCATGTCTCAACTGCGAGGCGCATTCTATGCAGCATACCCAAAAGTGTCAACTCGTTTTTTAGGAATTTATTCTATCTGCTACAAATTCAATCGCTTTGGATATTCTTTGTGCAGATCTTTCTTTTCCGATTAAGAACAAGGTTAAATCTAACCCAGGAGACTGCCCAGCGCCTGTCACTGCAACGCGCAGAGGCATGCCCACTTTACCCATACCGACGTCAAGTTCTGTTGCTGTCGCTTCAATAACTTGGTGAATATTCTCTACACTCCAATCATTTAGCTCAGATAACTTTTGATTGAACAACGTTAAAGGTTCTAGTGCCACACCACGTAAATGTTTTTTAGCTTGAGCTTCATCGAAGTTATCAAAATCTTCGTAGAAGTAGCGGCTTGAAGCGGCTAATTCTTTTAATGTTTTCGCTCGTTCAGATAATGCTGTAACAATTTCAGTTAACGCTGGACCATTGCTAGTATCAATTTTCTGATCATCCATATGCCACTGTAAATGTGATGCTACATAAACAGGATCGAGAGATTTGATATAATGTTGGTTTAGCCAAATGAGCTTATCAGTATTAAAAGCTGAAGCTGCTTTGTTGATATCATCTAATTTAAACAGCGTTTTCAATTCTTCCATTGAAAATATTTCTTGATCGCCATGAGACCAACCTAAGCGAACAAGATAGTTTAATAGTGCTTCAGGTAAATACCCGTCATCACGATATTGCATAACACCGACAGCACCATGACGTTTAGATAGCTTGGCGCCATCGTCACCCAAAATCATCGACACATGAGCATACTCAGGGATCGGTGCGCCTAATGCTTTAAGGATGTTGAGTTGGCGTGGCGTATTATTGATATGATCTTCACCGCGCACAACGCAGGTAATGCCCATATCCCAGTCATCGACTACAACACAGAAATTATAAGTAGGTACACCATCGGTACGCTTAATGATTAAATCATCAAGCATGTCGTTAGAAATTTCGATTCGACCACGAACGTGATCATCAAATATGACACTGCCTTCGATTGGGTTTTTAAAGCGAACAACAAAAGGCTCGTCAGTGTCACGTGGTGCAAGGTTACGGCAACAACCGTCGTATTTTTGTTGTAAACCTTGTGCAGCTTGCTCTTCACGCATGCTCTCAATACGCTCACGAGAACAATAACATTTATATGCAGTGCCTTTATCTAGCATTTGCGCAATAATTTCATTGTAACGATCAAAACGTTTAGTTTGGTAATAAGGGCCTTCATCCCAAGTCAAACCCAACCAGTTCATACCATCAAGAATGGCATCACAGGCTTCTTGAGTTGAACGCTCAATATCAGTGTCTTCAATACGAAGTACAAATTCACCATTGTTAGCACGTGCGTGTAACCATGAGTAAAGTGCTGTACGGGCACCGCCTACATGAAGAAAACCAGTTGGACTTGGAGCAAAACGCGTCTTAGTAGTCATAATCGGACACTAACCTATTTATAAACGTCTAAAGAAGACAAACAAAAAAATGTGATGCTATTCTAACAGTCAAACCCAGCAGTTGAAATGCCGTACTTCTAAACCTTCAGTAGTTTTTGATTTTTCTTTATTATGGAAGACAATCTCTTGTTCAACAAAGCATCAAAGCGAACAATTTTACTCCGACTGTCATTATTTTAAATAAAAAGCGTTGACAGGTTTTGCTTGCCCCCTATAATACGGCCCCACACAGCGAGGTCGATTAGCTCAGCTGGGAGAGCACCTCCCTTACAAGGAGGGGGTCACTGGTTCGAGCCCAGTATCGACCACCATATTTTTCTTTATGGATTATTGCTGTTAATTATATCTCAGGTCGCTTAGCTCAGCTGGGAGAGCACCCCACCTACAAGGAGGGGGTCACTGGTTCGAGCCCAGACGCGAC
>NZ_JACJFI010000448.1 GCF_014164505.1 Shewanella sp. SG41-4
AGGGTAAAAGTCAATTGAGAGTTTGTGTCGTTAATGGAATAAGTTAAACTTTCACTGCAGATCTCGAAAGTGGATGAGGTAGGTACACCTTGATTGGTACTGTCTGAATCACCTCCGCAGGCACTAACTAATATGGCACTGGCTAAAAGACTGTAGATCCCTAAATTTTGCGGTAACTTCATTAAACGACTCCATGTCTATTTTATTATAATTTAAAAATACATTTGAATAACATCTTGTTAGCAAAAATAATGTAGCACGCAGTTTTGTATAAATGCAACTATCAAAAAAAGCGCCAGAAGGCGCTTAGAGAGCTAACAAATACGAAGCTTATTTACTTTTGTTCGGACTTTTTCTTTAAGCCTAATCCTAGTTCACGGCCGCGTTTACGAGCATAAAACGGAAAGCTGATTAATAGAACGCCAATCAATACCGATTCAATAAGCGCAAATACAAGCGCATCAGTGGTGACATAAGCAAGGGTTAATCCATGCAACAAATACACACACAGAATAAAACTAGCCCATGCATATGTATATGGGTTACCGGTTAAGATGCCTTTAAGCGGGAACAATAAAGGTACTATCCATATTAAGCTGAATCCTAGCGAGTAGGTGCCATTCATGCCTTGTTGAATAAACCAGCCGCTGAGCAGCAGGAGTAAAGCAAGGTAACCAATACGACTTAGTTGAAACAAGGTTTGTGAAGTCATTATTTTACTCGTTAAAGAATAGACAAAATATTTTCTGGAGGACGACCAATAGCAGCTTTATTGTTGGCTAGCACGATAGGGCGTTCAATTAATTTAGGTGTTGCTACCATAGCAGCGATAAGTTGATCTTCCGATAACGATGTATCTGCCAAATGTAGGGCTTTATATTCGTCTTCTTTAGTACGCATTAACTGGCGAGCGGTTAGGCCAAGCTGCTGTAAAATAGTCTGGATTTCAGCGGCAGTAGGGGGTGTTTTTAAGTATTCAACGACGGTGACATCTGCTGCATTAGCTTGCAACAATGCGAGTGTCTCACGGCTTTTTGAACAGCGAGGGTTATGGTATATCGTTGTTTTTGTGGTTGTCATTGTTATAGTCCGTCATTAAAAAATGGCAAACAATAAGTAGATTTATTGTTTGCCATTATTCTATCAAAAAATAGCTTATAAGGTTAGATTATCGCGGCTATTTTAATTCTTCCATTGCCCTATCTGCTTGTCTAAATTGTCTTATTCTTGCTTCGATCCTTGCCAGTTGTAGGTTTTGGCCATCAGAATAACGATATGCATAATTAAGTTGGTCAATTGCCCCTTTATAGTTAGCCGATAAGGCCATGACTTCAGCATTGCTATAATATTCAAGTGCTTTATTGTCTAGTTTACGATACGCATCAGCCATAATTTGATACGGCAGCATATTTTGCTTATCGAAAAATATTAGTTCTTCTAAAAGCGGAATGGCTTTCTTTGGTTCATCAGCCTGAACAAAAATATTGGCTAAGTTAGTATTGATCACTTGCGAGGTAGGTTTTAATTTTCGCTTAGCTTCTAATAATGCTATTGCACCTGCAAAATCTTTTTTCTGATCTAATAAATCTGTTTTAGTGTCAATGTAAAACAAATTATTGTCATCTTGCTTTAGTAAATCATCAATGATCACTTCAGCTTGAGCAAACTTTTCCAAACGGAAAAGTGCTAAAGCTTTGCCATAAAGTGCTGCCTCTTTAAACGAATACTCGTTCTTTTTTAGCTGTTGTTCAAACAGAGATAATGCAGCATCATCACTAAAATTTGAAAAGCGTACTTGGATACGCGCTTTTGCTCGCTGAAAGTTAAGACTGTTAGGGATATTATGTTTAGGGTACTGAGCTGCGCGATTACGTGCCTCGGTAATACGAGATTCTGGTAATGGATGTGTTAGCAACATTTGCGGCGGTGTCGTGGTAAAACGATAGCGGATTGCAAGTTGACCAAAAAATGCTGCCGCAGCATTAGGATCAAATCCAGCATCGACAAGAATTTGCATTCCAATACGATCAGCTTCTTTTTCATGTAAGCGGGTATAGTTAATTTTAGATTGCGTTGCTAATGCCTGAGTTGTTGCTAAGGCTGCCATGCCGGCTTGAGGTGCCGCTATCGTTAATAAAATAGCCCCTAACATTCCCACAATCGTGGCAGTCGAGCTTTTTTGCTGTGCCTCAAGTGAACGTGCTAGATGGCGTTGAGTAACGTGGGTAATTTCGTGTGCTAGTACCGATGCTA
>NZ_JACJFI010000449.1 GCF_014164505.1 Shewanella sp. SG41-4
GCCAATGGGTCTGCTTGATACTGCTACATGCTCAGCATTAGCATAGACCGTAGGAGTCACATCGGCACTAGACTCAGTATTCATTGTATGTTGTCGACGGTCTACTAACACACAAAAAGGATCTGACAACAGTGTTTTATGAGCTAAAGGGGCATTCACAGCTCGAGCGACATCAATGGCTAAATCCACTTCACCATTGGTTAGCTGGCGCGCAATATTTTCACGAGAAAATGACATGCTGGCTATTTTTGCATGCGGAATTAACTTGGCAACTTGCTTAATCAGCGTTGGCATTATTTGGCTTTCTAAAGCTTCATGAATGGCTATTTTAAAGGTTTGCTCCGTCGTAAGCGGGTCAAACTCGCCGCATTGCTGCAGTACTTGCCTAATTCTATTTAGCGCGCTAATGAGTTGTGGAGCCATTCGTTGACAAGCCGCTGTCGGTTGCATTTGCAGGCCTTGGCGTACAAATAGTGGGTCGTTTAACACTAAACGTAATCGTTTTATCGCATGGCTCACTGCTGATGGCGTTATAAACAACGACTTTGACGCTTGAGTCATGTTTTGTTCAGAATAAAGCGCTTCAAATATTTTCAACAAATTAAGGTCAAGTTGCTGAATTGCTTTGGTATCTGCCATCTTGGCCTCTTTGATTAAATAAGTTTATTACACACATCTATGAATATCATTCATTGCAACCTAACATGTTATTTCATTTCATTCACTTAAAATACTGCGATATGCTGACCCCATAAATAATAGCTCGGTCACATGATGGTAATAACCGAAGCCTATATCACACAGGATGGATGCATGAATATTTACGCTACAGAAAAATCACAACAATATTTAGCGAAAGTAACATTGTTTATTAATCAATATATCCTTCCTATTGAAGCAGAATTACTCGCAGAAAACCGACGCATCAACCACAGTAGCGATTGGACGCAATGGCAACTGTTACCTCAAATAGAAGTGCTTAAAGCGAAAGCAAAAGCTGAAGGGTTATGGAATTTATTTCTACCAGATTCCGCGTTAGGCAAAGGACTAACGTGTGTAGAATATGCTCCCCTAGCGGAAGAAATGGGTCGCTCACTATTAGCCCCAGAAATTTTCAACTGTAATGCACCTGATACCGGTAACATGGAAGTGCTTTATCACTTTGGTGATAAACAGCAACAGCAACAGTGGTTAACACCGCTACTTGAAGGTGAAATTCGCTCAGTATTTGCCATGACAGAACCTGACGTAGCTTCATCGGATGCCACTAATATGCAAGCCACTATCATTGAAGATGGTGATGATGTGGTGATTAATGGCCGCAAATGGTGGTCGACAGGCTTAGGCCACCCTAATAGCAAAGTGATGATCTTTATGGGCTTGTCTCATAGCGATGCACCAAAACATCAACGCCATAGCATGGTACTGGTTCCAATGGACACGCTAGGGGTAAGTATCACACGCATGCTAACCGCCTATGGCGATTATGATGCCCCTTATGGGCATGGTGAAATGGAGCTCGTCAATGTCCGAGTGCCCAAAAGTAACGTGATTATGGGATTAGGCAAAGGCTTTGAAATTGCTCAAGGCAGATTAGGTCCCGGTCGAATTCATCATTGTATGCGTGCTATTGGCGCTGCAGAACGAGCCTTATCATTAGCAATAGCGCGCGGTCAATCTCGAGTCGCCTTTGGTCAACCAATTATCAAATTAGGTGGCAATCTTGAACGCATTGCCCAAGCGCGTATGGCAATTGAGCAAGCCAGATTACTGACACTGAATGCAGCATGGAAAATTGATCACTTAGGCGTCAAGCACACCATGACAGATATCTCGGCAATCAAAGTTGTTGTGCCTAATATGCTGACCCAAGTCGTCGATATGGCGATTCAAATGTATGGCGGTGCTGGCATGAACCATGACACACCATTAGCAGGATTTGCTGCCATGGCACGCAGTTTACGTTTAGCCGATGGCCCAGATGAAGTGCATATGGCCATGGTGTCGCGACTTGAATTAGCGAAGTACCAATAATGGTTATGACAATGAAAACACCATCACAAAATGTGGTGATCACCGGTGCGGCATCGGGCTTAGGCAAAGCCCTTGCATTAAAATGGGCTAGCAAGCAGGCCGAAGTGTGCGTCGCTGATATTAATCAACAAGCTGGCGAGCAAGTGTGTCAAGAAATCCTAGCATTAGGAGGCAAGGCCTTTTTCGTGCATTGTGATATTACC
>NZ_JACJFI010000044.1 GCF_014164505.1 Shewanella sp. SG41-4
AACAATTAAGCCCGCGCCCGAAAATGCGTAAAGCCCCCAAATTCAAAGAACTGCAGCGATAATCAATGTGACAATGCTAGGATAAATATCACCGTCAGCAGCCATCTTAGCCATTTTTTCACCAGCACCAAAAAAGAGATACCAGTCTGGGCCGCCAAATATACAACTGATGCGTAGCAAGGCAGCGAAGATGCTTAAACAACCTGCAATGACAAGTAAACCATTCCTTTGCATTCAAAATCCTTTTGGCACTTGCTCCACTATGGAGTATGTAATAGTTAGTTAGTTCGTTAGTTAGTTAGTTAGTTAGTTAGTTAGTTAGTTTAAATGTGTAGCGAAGCGAAAACGAGTTTAACATTAGTCACTTATTCGCGATGACTCTTCAAATGGTTTGCATAACCTGCCTTGATGGTAGCTCATTTGTCACTGCCCATTATTCAGTGACCATATAGAACTACGCAGTGAAAATATCGGCGTTGGTTTAGGATATGGCCTGCGGCCACTAATGTCCTAATTGAACTTTTAATAAGTTTAACTGAGCACTAAGCGTTTGTGGCGTAATATGCATGACTTTTGATGCCTGAACGATACTGCCATATGTCGCTATCGTATGAAAATACTGTAAGTGATGATAATTAAACTTACCATATGATTCCCTAATGTACTTTTCTCTCATCTAATGTTTATTTCCTCAAAATACATTATCAATTTTTTATTGATGAAAAAAAAACTAAAATAGACTTTTAGTACTATGATTAATTGTATAAAGTTAAATCATTAGAGAAAAAGGATTTATATGTCAAAAAATAGTTTCCCCTTAATGGTTTTCGCTTTTTTGGCCGTTCAATTATTGTCAGTACCACCTGCTAAGGCAGTAGAAGTACTGACGGCTCAAGAACTTTCGTCGCACTGTGCACTGTTTAACTCTGAACCAGAAAGCGTTGATGGTCAGTATTGTGTCCGCTATATTCAAGGCTTTATAGATGGTGCTATAGCGACCGATGCAAGAGTCATGCTAAATGCGGAAAGTGCCCTTGCAAGTAAAGAGACCTTCACGGAACGCGCGATTCGCACTCGTATGCCAAACCGTTTAGACCGTTCCAGAGCAGCAGGCCTAGCCGGTTTTTGCCTAGGAGATCCGCTGCCATTGCGCGATGTAGTTAACGTTATCGTCACCGATCTAGCAGCCCAAACAGATAACAGCGAAGAAAGTGAAGCGGCGATGGAAGTCGTCTATAAATCATTACTGAAAAACTATCCCTGCAAACTATGAGCTTAACTCTAACCCAGCATACGTTTCAACGCGGCGAAACAAGACTCTCGTCTGTTTTGCTACTCCTGCTTATTTTAGCAATATCTTGGCTTCTCTGGTCGGGACTCTACAAACCACTGGTCATGAGTTTGGGGGCTTTGTCCTGCTTGCTCAGCGTTTACTTGGCACATCGTATGGGCTTTTTCCGGCATCATACAAATTTGCTTAGACTTATGCCTCGCCTGCCTGGCTATTGGTTGTGGCTGTTGCGAGAGATTATTATTTCGAGTCTGGACGTAGCCAAGCTAATCCTGAAACCCTCTATGCCTATAAGCCCAACCGTGGTTGTGCTTGAAGCGGAAGCCAGAACGGACGTGGGCCAAGTAATTCTTGGCAATTCCATTACCCTATCTCCGGGAACCGTCACGTTGGATTTACACGAGGGGAAAGTATTGATTCATTGCCTGACCAGTGAAAGTGCAAAAGAATTACAAAAAGGCGAAGCGAATCGTCGAGTAGCAGCTCTGGAGCCCCGCTAATTATGTATATTGTTGTCTCTATAGCCATTTTGGTGACCATGGTATTGGCCCTAGTGAGAGCTCTTAAAGGACCAAGCGTTTACGATCGCGTACTGGCAGTCAATGTGTTTGGTACCAAGACCGTATTGTTACTGTCCGTCATTGCATTTCTTTACGGTCGGCCTGATTTTCTTGATCTTGCGTTGGCCTACGCTCTGGTCAATATGGTCGGGATTCTTGCAGTATTAAATTTTTTCCAAAATCGTTCCCGTAGAAAATCTGATTCCGAGGCAGAAAATGATTGATGTCGCGATAGATATTCTGAGTTGGATTTTACTCGTTCTAGGTGGTGCCTGCGTGTTAATCGGCGGTATAGGCGGCCTGCGCCTGCCAAACTTTTACACCAGAATTCATGCCGCCAGTCTTACTGATACCATGGCGACTATCTTAATTTTTGTTGGTATGATCCTACAAGCAGGTTTGTCTCTAGCCGCTATTAAACTGTTTGCTATTATGCTGTTTTTGCTGCTGACTGGCCCAACTGCTACCTATGCGTTGGCCAATGCTGCGCTATTATCCGGTCTCAAGCCAGACGATGGAAGCGCTAGCGACGCACCCAAGGCTAACAACTTACCCAAAGAGGGGGCTGGAGAATGATCTTAATTTTTGCGCTATTCCTACTGACCCTTCTCGTCATTACCGCTATTGCTATAGTGCGCACCGACGACCTGTTTGTCGCGGTAATGCTGACATCTATTTTCAGTTTACTAATGGCGGCCAACTTTTTTATTTTGGACGCTGCTGATGTAGCACTAACAGAAGCCGCGGTGGGTGCTGGAGTGACAACGGTAATCTTCCTCTGTGCATTAGAGCTGACTGGTGACCGGGAAAAAGCTCGAGATGGAGGTCGGTGGATAGCTCTAGGCACTGTGGGCGTTCTGGCATTGCTCATAATATACGCCACTTTCGACAAGCCACGGCTCGGTGACCCTGATGCCCCAGTGCATCAACATCTTGCGCCTTGGTATCTAGAAAAAACGCCTGAATATATCGATATTCCCAATGTGGTCACCGCAATTCTTGGCAGCTTTCGAGGCTATGACACGCTGGGCGAGGTGTTTGTTGTTTTCGCTGCTTGTATCGGGGTTTTATTCATCCTTGGTGTGAGCCCTTCACGAAAAAATCAGCCAGTGATTAAAAAAAGTAGTGGTCTACGCCACCATCTGATCCCCCAAGTAGTCGGCCGATTGCTGATACCATTTATCGTGTTATTTGGTCTTTATGTACAATTCCATGGCGAATATGGCCCTGGCGGAGGATTCCAAGCTGGTGCAATTATTGCCACAGGCATAATCCTTTACGCGTTGCTCGAAGGCGAATCCGAAGCATTGCGCGCAATACCTCGTGGGGTGCTGTTGGGCATGGTTATAGGCGGTGCATTGCTATATGGCGGCGTGGGTGTGGCTTGCATGTTGATGGGAGGAACATTTCTAGATTATTCAGTACTAGCCGCTGACCCTGTGTTTGGGCAACAGCTGGGTATTTTAATTATCGAGGCTGGCGTTGGCATGGCGGTATGTGGTGCACTTCTGGCTATTTTCCATGCGTTCGCTGCCCGAGAGAGATTGTCATGAAACTATTAGAACTGCTGGGCTATTTCAATTATTGGGTATTCGCTATCATTTTAACGGTGGGACTGTATGCCGTGATTAGCAAAACCAATTTGATAAAAAAACTCATTGGATTATCCATATTTCAATCTGCTGTATTCCTTATGTATATTACTATGGACAAGGTAGAAGGCGGGACAGCCCCCATCATACAAAGCGGTGTAGAAGATCAAATATTTTCAAACCCAGTACCACAGGTACTGATATTAACAGCCATCGTTGTGGGAGTATCTACCCTCGCATTGGGACTGGCCATGGTTGTACGTATCAAAGAATGTTATGGCACGATCGAAGAAAACGAAATTTTGGATGCCGACTGACTACTATGGATTTATTAGCACACCTTCCTGCTTTGCAAGTTGTGATACCGATGTTGTCGGCACCACTTATCGTCATGTTACAACCGCGAGGTTTAGCTTGGGCCGGAGCAACTGCTGCTGCACTAGTTAGTTTTTCCATCGCCGTTGCGCTCACTTTGGCTGTTTTAGACGGACACGCCCTCCAATACGCTATGGGGGGCTGGCCGGCACCTTATGGCATAGCACTGTCGGTTGATACGTTTAGTGCCATTATTTTGCTGGTGATCACGGGAGCCAGCACAGCAGCCTTACTCGCTGCCAAACCAAGTATTGATCAGCAAATAGAATTAGAACGCCAACCACTTTTCTATGCGGCCTGGCTTTTGGTTTTATCTGGACTGGTGGGTATTGTCGTATCAGCAGATGCCTTCAATATTTTTGTTTTCATGGAAATTTCATCTCTGGCTAGCTACATATTAATAGCTGGTGGTCCAGACCGTCGGGCTCTTCCAGCCGTTTTCAAATATCTAATGATGGGCACTATTGGCGCAACCTTTTATCTAATTGGTGTAGGTCTAATCTACATGATGACCGGCACGCTTAACTTAGCCGATATTCAAGATCGCCTCGGTGATGTGACCGATATAAATCCAGTTCTAGTTGCTGCTGGATTCATCACTATTGGGTTGGCCCTTAAAGCTGCTGTGTTTCCTTTGCATGTATGGGTGCCAAACGCTTATACACATGCTCCGCACATGGTGACCGTGTTTCTCGCTGCTTGCGCGACCAAGGTTGCACTGTATGTACTTATCCGATTTGACTATATGGTATTTCAAGCCACGCTTGAGGATCACGAAGTTCAGTTCGCATTGTTTGCGATGCCATTGTCAATTCTCGGAATACTTATTGCTTCTGCAGTTGCGATGTTCGAAGGACATCTTAAAAGGCGGCTTGCTTCATCATCTATAGCACAAATAGGCTATATTTTGCTTGGTGTTAGCTTTGTAAGCATGGCTGGACTAAGCGCCAGCGCAATGCATATGTTCAACCATGCGCTAGCAAAAGGTGGCTTGTTCCTGGCAGTTGCTTGCCTAGCTTATCAGTATCGTGACTTGCGCCTAGATCAACTCGGTGGTGCTGCAGCTCGTATGCCCTGGACTTGTGCTGCTTTTGTTGTGTGTGGTTTGAGCTTAATCGGCGTGCCTGGTACTGCAGGGTTTATTAGTAAATGGCTCCTTATCACCGCAGCTTTGGAAAGCGGTCCTTGGGGGGGTGGGCTAGTAGCAATTATCCTAGTCAGTTCCTTGATGGCGGTGGTTTATGTTTGGCGCATCGTTGAGGCGCTTTACTTCCAAGCTCCTGTCGAAGGAGAAGGCCCAACATCTGAAGCACCAATACAAATGTTATTAGTTACCGGTTTTGTTGCGCTACTCAATATATACTTCGGACTGTTTCCACAGGTTCCATTAGAACTCGCAAATAGTGCTGCAGCCCTTCTATTGGAGGGTTCAAAATGACACCAGAAACTACCATATTAGTCGCCATTGGTCTTCCAATAGTAGGAGCTCTGGCTATTTCTCTTGCTGGGCGTATAGGTCCTAATATTCGCGAAGCTGCAACGGCTATTACGTCTGTTTCATTAATCTGGGTGGTATGGGGACTCATTCCTACTCTTATGGAAGGCGGGAGACCCTCAATAGAAGTAAGCGAGGTGATGCCTGGACTAAGTATTGCGTTTACTGTTGAACCTCTGGGCATGCTATTTGCGGCATTAGCATCTGGGCTTTGGCTGATCAACTCGATATATTCCGTTGGCTACATGCGCGGTAATAAAGAGAAAAACCAAACTCGATTTTTTGTATGCTTCGCGTTAGCTCTTTCAGCCACTGTTGGTGTTGCTTTCGCTGGAAATCTATTCACTCTATTTTTATGCTACGAATTATTAACACTCTCGACATACCCCCTGGTAGCACATAAAGGCGATGCAGCTACGATACGTTCGGCAAGGATTTATCTGGGTGTTTTACTGAGTACATCTATTGGTTTGTTCCTTCCTGCTATCATCTGGACTTATACAGTGGCAGGTACAGGTGATTTTACTACCGGCGGGATCCTCGCTGGTAAGTTGAATGACCCAGAAATAGGGTTACTTCTGGCACTATTTGTATTTGGTATTGGTAAAGCGGCTGTCATGCCGATGCATAAATGGCTACCCGCGGCTATGGTAGCCCCCACCCCAGTGAGTGCCTTACTACATGCCGTTGCGGTAGTTAAATCCGGTGTTTTTGCTATCACTAAGATAATCATTTATATATTTGGGATTGAATATCTATTTGAATCACCCAGCTCAGGTTGGCTGTTATATGTTGCGGCATTTACCATCATTGTTGCTAGTCTTGTTGCAATGCGCCAAACCAACATCAAACGCCTGCTAGCCTACTCCACTATTGCCCAATTATCGTATGTAGTCATGGCCTCAGCCATTCTCAAACCACTCGCTGAGGTTGGCGCCGCCTTACATATGGTCGCTCATGCTTTTGGTAAGATCACATTGTTCTTTGCTGCTGGCGCAATTTATGTTGCCTCTAAAAAGACCGAAATTCATCAATTACGTGGTATTGGTAGACGTATGCCATGGACAATGGCGGCGTTTACAATTGGTGCATTAAGTATGATTGGTGTCCCTCCCACTGCGGGGTTCGTCTCCAAATGGTACATTTTGGCCGGAGCTTTCGAAGCAAACAATCTAGTGGCAGTATTCACCATAATTGTCAGTACCCTTCTTAATGCAGCTTACTTTTTGCCTATTTTATACATAGTTTGGTTTGAGCACGAAAAAGAAGGTGACAAGGAACACGGTGAAGCACCGTTTTTAGCTGTGTTGGCATTGACTCTGACCGCCATACTGACACTCGCTTTCTTTTTGTTTAACGGTCCAGTAATTGAATTGGCAAGCCAAGTTGTTAAGGGGCTCAGTTAAAATGAATGACGAAACACAATTACACTGGTTAGTACGGCCGTCAACTATTCGTAAGCTCTGGATTGGTTTCAGTGTTGTACTGACCTTGGTGGTGCTTGCGCAGACAGTAATATACGTTAAGGGTTATTTCGGCTTTGATGCCTGGTTTGGGTTCGGTGCCGTTTACGGATTTGTCAGTTGCCTGGTGATGGTATTAATAGCGAAATTATTAGGTCTGTTTCTAAAACGTCCACTGGATTATTATGATGAACCAGAGCAAATAAAAACCTCAGTACCTAGTCATGACAAGGTAAAGGAGAATAGCAATGGGGTTTGAATTTTTCTCTCCAGCATTTATCCTGCTAATTGCTGCTGTACTGATATGTTTTGTTAAAGGGCACGCACGAACAGCGGTCATATTAATAGCCCCAATTATTACCCTATTGGCTATATGGCAGATCCCTGACGGTGTCCAGAGTACGGTAAAATTTCTTTCATACAACATTGAACCTGTCGAAGGTAGTCCGCTAAGGCGATTATTTGCGACTATTTTTACAATAATGGTGTTTGTTGGAGGTCTCTTTTCTTTTCGTATAGCTCGTTGGTATGAACTTGCCGCAGCCTTTACATACGCAGCAGGTGCTATAGGAGTCTGTTTTGCCGGAGATCTTATTACTATGTTCGTCTACTGGGAACTAATGGCGATATTCTCTACTATTGTGGTTTGGTGTGGTGGTACGCCAGATTCACGCGCAGCTGGAATACGTTATGCCATCATGCATTTTCTCGGTGGCGTAATACTTAAAGTTGGAATTGTAGGTGTCGTACTTGGGACTGGTTCTATCCAAATCCAACCTATGCTGGCAACAGATTTCAGTACATGGATGATACTTATTGGCATATTGATAAACGCCGCGGCACCACCAGTGTCAGCTTGGCTAGCCGATGCATACCCAGAAACCACACCCACTGGTTCAGTATTTCTGTCGGCATTTACAACTAAAACAGCTGTATTGGCACTGATATTATTATTCCCAGGCGAACCAGTGCTGATTGGCATAGGTCTATTTATGGTTATGTACGGTATTATTTTCGCATTATTGGAAAATGATGTGCGCCGTATTCTTTCCTACTCCGTGGTTAACCAAGTCGGTTTTATGGTTGTTGCCGTAGGTATTGGTACCGAAATGGCACTTAATGGGGCTACGGCTCATGCTTTTGCACATATTATATATAAAGCGCTACTGTTTATGAGTGCTGGGGTTGTTATATACCGCACTGGGAAAAATAAATGTATGGAGCTGGGTGGTCTATTTCGCACCATGCCACTTACCTGCGTCTGCGGTATTATTGGCGCGCTAGCAATTTCAGGTTTTCCACTGACTTCAGGTTTTACCACAAAGAGCATGATTTCCCAGGCAGCTGTCGATGGGGATTTAGTTTGGGTTTACATGGCGTTAACCGCCGCATCGGCTGGTGTATTCCTTCATGCTGGCATCAAATTCCCATGGTTTGTTTTTTTCCAAAAAGACTCAGGTTTAAGGCCAAAAGATGCGCCATGGAATATGGGGTTGGCGATGATCATTTTTGCTAGCATGTGCATTTTACTGGGTGTATTCCCAGAAACGCTTTATGCCCTATTACCCTACCCTGTTGACTACCAACCGTACTCTATTGGCAAAGTGCTGTTCTACCTGCAGTTGCTACTATTTTCAGGATTGGCTTTCTTCGTATTATTGCCACTAATGAAACGTACCATGACGATTAGCCTCGACACAGATTGGCTTTGGCGACGTGCGGCTTTTTCATTGGTTAAGTTGATCGAACGAGCACTTAGCTCACTAGGTGAAATAGTTACGCAACAACGAAACCGCTTGCAGAAATTCTTACAACGTATGGCAGTGCGTTATCTAGGCCAACCGCATACAGCAGATAGCCAAGAGCGCGGCGTGTTCGCGCGCTCTTGGCCCGTGGGCACTACTGTGCTATGGATCGCTGGGTTGCTATCAGCCTACGTGTTGTTGTACTACTTTTAGCTGCACTGGGAGCAAATTTTTAACTTGACTCCATTTGACATAGTAACTTTTCAGATTAGATAGTTAATCTTACACGCGTTGAAGATGGGTTTTGTGGGGGGGCTGAAGGCTAGGGTTAAACATACCATTATTAACATTTCTGTGTTTTCATAACGATAAACTTAGGCGGAGTTTTAGCACAAATCAATTATAGCAGTACAAATAAACATAACACTCTATGGGAAGGTTCTATGGTGCTGAAACGTAGAAAAAGATGCCATTTTTCTAGCGACTATCTCAAAATGAACTAGCCATTAATATCCGCTTTACCTTTGGTACTAACATTACTTTATAAGCTAACTAAGGTTAGCCATTTTTTTAGATTCATTCTTGTAAATTAATTGATATTGAAACCAATCTCATTGCTAGCATGAGTAAATTTATGGCCAACTGATATAAGTATATTGTGAATGAATAGTCGCTCGAAATTGCTTTGAGGCAGATCTTGGCTAGCCATGTTTTAGATACTCGCTGACTCATCTACACCTGTAATTTAGCGATCTTCGATTTAGCCACATAGTTGTCTATAGATGAAAGCCAAATAGGAAAAGCTCAAATCTAATTAGCTGACATATTTTGGACAAATTCCATATTTAAATTGAGGCCGTTGAAGAAAAGATAAAAATGTTGCGGGGCGGCTGGGGCAATTTTTTTAAAAGAGTGAAGAGGAAACATCCGTTGATTCCCTCTTGTTCTGATGTGGCAAAGCGCCACGAAGTTAGTAGCCGTAGGCCATAGTGCTAACACATTATTCATATATGAGATTATGCATATATAACACCACGGCGCATTAGCCATTTTTCAATCTCGACGGCAAACAGAATAAGTGAAGATATAAACATGCAGACAAAAAGATCAGCCATTGGCAGAGGTTGGGTGTGAAAAATGGTGTTTAACGCAGGCGTATAAATTACTATCATCTGTAATAACAACGTCATCAGAAATGCCCCTAACATAGGTAAATTACTGAATAAACCAATGCGCAATAATGAAGTATTCTCGCTGCGAACTGCCAGGGCATGAAACAACTGCGATACCGTTAATACCGTAAACACCATTGTCTGCCAATAAACAACGTCACGAGAAATAGCCCACGCCATAGTCGCAATGGATATTCCACCAATGAACAATCCTACCCAGATAATATGTTGCCACATACCATGAGAAAAAATACTTTCCTTTGGAGGGCTGGGCGCACGACTCATTATATTCGGTTCGGCTGGCTCGGTGGTTAATGCAAGACCCGGCAGTCCATCGGTCACTAGGTTAATCCACAGGATATGAATCGGCAGTAAAGGAATAGGCAACCCGAGAAACGGTGCAAGGAATAAGGTCCAGATTTCACCAGTGTTGGAACTCAAAGTATATTTGATAAATTTGCGAATATTATCAAAGGTACGGCGCCCCGACCGTATCGCTCGCACGATAGAAGAAAAGTCATCGTCCAATAACACCATATCCGCAGCTTCGCGGGCCACATCGGTTCCCTTCAGCCCCATGGCGACACCTATACTGGCATGCTTTAATGCCGGTGCATCGTTGACGCCATCGCCGGTCATAGCGACAAATTCGCCTTTGTCTTGCAATGCTTTAACGATACGTAATTTTTGTTCCGGCGTCACCCTTGCGTACACCCGTATCGAGTCTACTAGGCGAGAGAATTCTTCATCAGGTATTTTAGCGAGTTGATCACCACTTAGCATCGCCCTATCGTTATCTATAATTCCCAAACGTTGTGCTATCGCAAACGCGGTACCCGGATGATCGCCAGTGATCATTACCGGAATAATTCCCGCTGTGAGACAATCTTTTACGGCCTGAGGTACTTCGGGTCGCGGCGGATCGATCAGCGCCACCAGCCCCAAAAAGGTGAGTTCTCGCTCCACCGCCTCAGCGTCCAACGGATCTGGCAAACAGCTTAATTCACGTTTTGCAAATGCCAGTACACGGTAACCTTTATTTGCTAACTGTGCCGCTTCAGCCAACACGGCCGCTAATTCAAATGCTGTAACCCCATTGGTATTTAATGTCTGAATACATTGCTGTAGTACCTGCTCTGGCGCGCCTTTGATGTACGCAGTCACAACATCGGATGTTTGATGCAAGGTTGTCATCTGTTTTCGTTCGCTATCAAACGTAATAACAGCTATACGTGGCTTTGCTTGTTCCAGGATAAACTTATCAAATCCGGCCATGTGAGCAGCTTCGAACAGTGCTAGTTCGGTCGGCTCACCTGCAGGTTTGCCGTCTTTTTCCATGATGTCATTATTCAGTGCCATGGCTTGGCCAAGCTCAGTCCATGGAATACTGGCTTCTGACTCAGGCATTGATTGTCGCAGCTCTCCAGCAACAAAAAATAACTCCGCTGTCATGAGATTTTGTGTCAGGGTACCGGTCTTGTCAGTACAGATATAGGTAACTGAACCGAGGGTTTCTACTGCGGGTAAGTTACGCACGAGCACATTATGTCGTATCAGCTTACGTGCACCCAAAGCAAGTGAAATGGTCACCACCGCCGGAAGTGCTTCGGGTATCGCTGCTACACCTAAGCTTACCGTGGTTAAAAACATCAATAATATTGACTGTCCTTGTAGTAAGCCTGCAACAAACACCAGGATGCATATTGCCAGTACGCTCAACGCAAGGTAGCTGCCAAAACGAGACAATCGCTTTTGTAGTGGTGTTTTTACACTCGCTTCATTTTGTAGCAGTCCTGCTATTTGGCCTATTTCGGTTTCCATGCCGCTGGCAACCACCACCCCGATGCCACGGCCACGAATAATCATGCTGCTCTTAAATACTAGGTTTAAGCGATCACCAATGGCTAACTCTTTATCAGTTAACACTTCTGTTTGCTTTTCTATTGCATGTGATTCACCAGTCAGGGCTGATTCATCGACCAGCAGCTCTTCCTCTTCGAGTAAGCGCAAATCAGCAGGCACAATATTTCCAGCTTCTAGCATAACAACATCGCCCGGCACTAACGCTGTTGCATCAATAGTCACTTCATGTGCATCGCGTAATACACATGCATCCGGTGCTGCCATTTTTCGCAGTGCCGCCACTGCTCGCTCGGCCCTGAATTCCTGCCCGGTACCGATAATCGCATTAAGTAATACGATCACCAAAATTGCAATGGTATCTTGTGGCTCTCCTAGAAAACCCGAAATCAGTGCAGCTACCAGCAGTACAACAATCATAAAATCAGAAAACTGCCCAAGTAAAATGAACAGCAGGGAACGTCGTTTTTTTTGGATAATAGAATTATGTCCATATTCAGTCAGGCGTTTTTTTGCTTGTTGAGTGCTAAGACCCGTTAGAGAAGAGTCAAGCCGCTGTAGAACATCTACAGATTGTAAACTGTGCCATTTTGTTGATGACATTTTAGTTTCCGACTATGAAGTAAATAAGCGAAGCTGTTAGCACCGCAACCAGTAATGATTGTATGCCACTGCGTAACCATGTGATCCCTGATATGCGGCCAAGAAATACACCCAATAAAAAAGTGAGCAGCAGTGCGACAAAAATGGCGGAATAAAGCGGTGGAAAAGGAAGGTTAACGCCGGCAATAGATAGCCATAATGGCGACAATATTAACAGTGAAATAACTAGCGGCGCTAGACCATTTACCAATGCAATCAATAGCGGAACCCACCGCGAGGCGACACCATGCGCACTATTATGCAGATCACTAATCATTGCCTTCTCGAGTTTACTCAGAGCATACTTTCGCTCCGCAGATTCACTGATGTAAGCACTACTAATGCCACTCATGCTCAGCGCAATCGCCGCACCCAGACAGACACCAATAACCATTGATAAATCGGTGGGTGCACTGACAATAAAACCCATTATCAGCCCTAACATGGTAAGTGCACCATCAAAGCCGTTAACCACAAAATAACGACGTACAATACCCCGTGTACGAGTGATATCTAATAAAAACTTGGCCTGACTTAACAGACTCATAAGATGTTAACCGGCAACCGTTTCATTATGTACTTCAACCTCATCAATACTGTGAAGAGAACCACCCATATTGGTAATAGCAGATTGAATGGTATTAAAATCGATTTCGCTCCCAAACAGCTGTATTTGAACCGTTTCGGTGTTTTCATCTATTTCAAGAACAATCAATTTTACTCGATAATCGACGCCTGTTTCGGCAATGGCTCGTGCAAAATCAAGCGCATTAGGTTGATGAGGTTTAAGTACATCCAGAACAACCCTTTTGACGTTAACCATAATAAATAATCCTATAATCTTTTCTCTTGTTAAGTATAGTAAAAACCTCATCAATTTGTGGTGAGATGTCTACTATTTTTGGCTGATTTGGCAACCGAATACCTTGGCCAATATTTGATGTCTTATAGCCTAATATGCACCCATTTTTCTAACTGTGCTAGCGTCATCAATATAAGGATTTGTAGCTTAGATAATGCTGATTTTTTATGATGGTATTCAGGACGAGAAGGATAAAGTTTAATAAGTAATGACTTTTCAAAAGCTTAGTTTTAATCAATTAGATTCATTCAGTTCAAGATGCATCAGCGCAAGCATTAGCATTTTCAATCTTTACAAATAAGATGGCCAGAAGACGTTAAAAATGAGGATAAAAGTGCTAGCCAATCCCATCGCGAAATTTTCGCATCTGTTGTTTAAGTAACGAGGGGAAATGTTGCCGAAACGGCTCGAAAAATCTAAAAGAGGATAGCTGTTGATCCCCTTTTGGTCTGTTCAGGCTGGATGCCTTCGATTTTCATCAGATGTGGCAGAAACGCTAAGACGTGCGTGACTACTGGCTATAAAAAAGGTTATTGGCTGAACTGATTCACTTTATTCAACAAACGCATAAATTCGTCTTGCTCACTGACGGTTAACGCGGCTAAAAAGTGTTGATTAACCCACTCGGCTTCATGAATTAAGTCTTGTTCGAGTGCTTTACCATTGTCAGTTAAAAAGATTTGAAATGCGCGGCGGTTATCCGCTTCTTGATGACGGGTGATAAATCCCTGAACTTGCAAGTTATCCAACAGACGGGTCATGGTGTAATTCGCTACATCGCATCGCTTAGACAGCTCAGTTTGACTTAAGCCCTCTTCTTGCCACAATGTGAATAGCACAGGCCAAAGTTTACTGTCTAACTCGTAGCGCTTTAAACGCACATCAAGTTGTTGCTGTAAGGCAATATTAAGATGGGAAATCAGGTAACTTAAACTTTCAAAGCGTTTCAAATGATACCTCCTACATCGTCATCCGTATGATCACTTTAGGTTAATGACGTTACTGACTAAACAGTGACAGCATCAACACGAACTCAAACACACCCGAACTTTAATTAGATTACCATCTCTATACGTTAATAGAAGATATTTTAACCTAAACTCGAGATAAGAGATGGGAAATACGAACTTAAACCAATGTATTTAGGCTATTTCATATCAAACTTGTCATTTGTTTTGCTAACTAGGCGCATTGATGCGTCAATAGCTAGTCTATTGCAAATCAATGCAACACAACTAGCGATATAAGATTCTGTTTTATATTTATTTATTATTTTTTAGTTAAGATTGGCCGAGTCAAAAGATAAGTACTCGTTTATGTAGCGGTAATAACAGGCTCGGTTTAATTGCCCTACCAAGCCTCTGATTACTGGCGCGAATATACCATCATCGGTGACGATAATATCCGCGATATTAATGGCAGGAAGCTGCGCACCTATGCTACTGGTAAATATCAGTTCATTATTTGAATGAGCATCCAAAGATGTATCTTGATAGTCCACCAGCATTAATGGATAAGCCTCTACCGTTACTTTAACTTTTTCGACTGGCGTAATTAAGAAATACTCGTCATCAATACAATGCAAAATACTACTGAACAAGGCCGAAAATTTTGCAGGCAACGGACTGTCTAGATAATGCCAATCACCATTAGCTTGAATATGAAACAGCGCATTCTCACTGCACAAGGCCACGCCTTGAGAGTGAGTAAACGAACCTAATGCTGCTGTTTCATCTGTCATTCTACTTACCTACTCGAGTAATTTAAGTAACGCTTCAATAGGATGTTGAGGTTTAAAACCTGCAAAACGTTTTACTTGGCTACGACATGAATAACCCGACACCAACACTTGGCTATTTGCAGCAATTTTCTCAATGCTTGGTTGCCAAGACATTTCAAATAACTGTTCAGAACGTTCTAAGTTTTCAAGTTCATGACCGTAGGTTCCTGCCATACCACAACAGCCTAAATTAACACTGCTTAGCTTGGCACCAAAGTGACTAAATATAGCTTTCCATTCATTAGCAGTATTGGGTTTGGCGGTCGATTCGGTGCAATGACTAAACCAAGTGTATTGCGGTGCATCTGTTGCTAAAGCAGATGCTTCACTTCGAGTTGCCACCACTTCGGTTAACCATTCATTGGCCAATAATACCTCAAACGGTCCACGACGCTGACCTAAGACTTCTTTGTATTCGTCGCGATAACATAACACTAATGCAGGATCTAACCCCACCATCGGCATACCAAGAGCATGTACGCGGTTCAAGAAATCAGCACTGTTTTGTGCTGTTTTGGCAAATTTGTCTAAAAAGCCTTTAATATGAGTCGGTTTACCATTGGGTTTAAATGGCAGTAATACCGGCTTAAATCCAAGCTTTTCGATTAATTGAATAAACCGATAAACCAAACCTGCATCGTAAAAGCTGTTAAATGGGTCTTGAACGACTAATACATGTTGGCTGCGCTGCGCTTGTGGGATCGCGCATAGCGCATCTAAGTCATAACCACGGCTAGCATGACCATCTAAACGCTGTTTTAGCGTAGGTACAGATAACTTAGGCGCATCCACATAACCAATGGCTTTCTTAATCACCCACTTGCTCAGTGGATTTTGCGAGGCCAAATTAGTCAATTTAGGCATCGCGGCCATTAGTGGCAAAGAGTCTTCGATACCTGCAACTAAATAATCTTTGGCTGGGCGTAAATAGCGTTTGTAGTAAATATTAAAAAACTGGGCTCTAAACTTAGGCACATCAACTTTAACCGGACATTGGCCTGAGCAGGCTTTACAAGCTAAACAGCCTTTAAGCGACTCCATGACTTCATGCGAGTAATCATAGTCGCGTTGGTTGTTGAGCGTGTTTTGAGTACGCTGCATCCAACCCAGTGGTTTAGATTTTGCTAACGCGTCAACATCAACACCTTCAGCTTCAAGTAATCGCAACCATTCGCGCATTAATCCAGCACGGCCTTTAGGTGATTGCACTCTATCGCCAGTGACTTTAAATGACGGACACATTGGTGAATAGCTACTGTAATTAAAACACAGACCATTCCCATTGCAGTTCATCACATCTGGAAAAGCATCACGCACTTGAACGGGGATTTGTCGGTCGAAACTACCGCGTTTTGCGCTGTCGACGTTAAACATTAATGGGCCAGATTTAGGAGGCGCCACTAATTTACCTGGATTTAAGCGGTTATCAGGATCAAACAAGCCTTTAATTTGCTCAAGCACAGCATAAAGCTCATCACCAAATACCGCAGGGCCATATTCACCACGGACACCTTTACCGTGTTCGCCCCACATTAAACCGCCATACTTAAGCGTTAAGGCGGCAACTTGATCAGATATCACTTTCAGCAATTGCTCGTCGGCAACATCACACATATCTAATGCTGGTCGCACGTGCAGTACACCTGCATCAACATGACCAAACATACCGTATTGCAAATTATGGCTATCGAGCAGCGCACGAAATTCCATAATGTAGTCGGCTAGGTTTTCTGGTGGTACGGCGGTATCTTCGGCAAACGCTAATGGTTTACGACTGCCTTTTGTTGCGCCCAATAAGCCAACGGCCTTTTTACGCATGGCATAGATACTGTCAATATCAGTTCTGTCAGTAATAACTTGAAAACCCACTAAACCAAATTGTTGTTGGCTGAGCTGCCCACTGAGCATCTCTTCTAGCAAAGCGACTTTGTGTTTCACATCGTCATCTTCGCCGGCAAACTCGACCATATTAAGACCTTCAATGGTCTTATTGGGTACCGCTTTAATTTGATCGGCAACCGAATGCCAAATAATATCTTCGCGCGCAAGGTTAAGCACTTTAGAGTCAACGGTTTCGACTACCGTGGCTTTAGCTTGTACCAATGAAGGGGCATGACGCAACGCAGATTCAAATGAATCATATTTGATGTTGACCATCATGCGGGTTTTCGGCAATGGAGTAAGATTTAGCTTGGTTTCAGTGATCACCGCAAGCGTGCCTTCCGAGCCCGTTAAAATACGCGATAAATCAAACTGGCTTAAATCATCATTCCACACATGCTTTAAATCATAGCCAGTGAGAAAACGGTTCAACTTTGGAAAACGCTCAATGATGGTGTCACGCTTTACACGGCACACTTCTGCTATTTGACTAGCAATGCTATTTCCAAGTTGGTTGTCACCAAAAGGTTGCTCAGCCAGTTTGTCTTGGTCAATTGGTGTGGTGGTTAATACGCTACCATCAATCAGAACGCTGGTTATGCCTAACACGTGATCGGAGGTTTTGCCGTAAACTAATGAACCAGCACCAGATGCATCGGTATTGACCATGCCACCAACGGTTGCACGGTTTGAGGTTGATAAGTCTGGGCTAAAAAAGAATCCATGTGATCGTAAAGCGTCATTTAAGGCATCTTTTATCACACCAGCTTGTACCCTCGCCCAACCTTCCTCGGCATTAATTTCTAGCACTTGGTTTAAGTGGCGTGACACATCTAAAATTAATCCGTGGGTAAGCGATTGACCATTCGTCCCGGTTCCGCCTCCACGCGCACTAAAAGTGACTTGTTTATATTGTGGTTGTGCCGCTAACGATAATACCAGCTCAACATCTTGTTGATGTAGAGGATATATCACCGCTTGGGGCAAAAATTGATACACCGAATTATCGGTTGCCTGAATAAGCCGCGCACTGTAACGCTTGTCTATTTCACCTTCAAACTCGCTTTGTTCAAGCGCGTCAAGATACTCAAGATAGATAGGTTCTAATGTTTGTTTATGTGATAGCAAAGGTAACATAGAGGACTTATTATTTATTGGCATATGCAGCCATTATAAACAAAAAAAAGCCGCTAAAAAGCGGCTTTTATTACAACTTGATAAAAATACAGGTTAAAACATAAATCTACTTGTATTTTTTACTCTTATTTAGCCATGTGCTTCAGCTAAATATAACCAAGTGTCAATGACAGTATCAGGATTAAGTGAAACCGAATCAATACCTTGCTCAACTAACCATGCAGCAAAGTCGGAATGATCTGATGGGCCTTGGCCACAAATCCCTACATAAGCACCTTTTGCTTTAGCCGCTTTAATAGCCATTGAAAGCAATGCTTTTACTGCATCATTACGCTCATCAAACAAGTGACTGATGATTCCTGAGTCACGATCGAGACCTAATGTTAACTGAGTTAAGTCATTTGAGCCGATAGAGAAACCATCAAAATGCTCAAGGAACTGATCAGCTAGCAAAGCGTTTGATGGTAGTTCACACATCATAATAACGCGTAAGCCATCTTTACCGCGCTCTAAGCCTTGCTCTTTCAGTAACTCAATGACTTGAGATGCTTCGTTTACGGTACGAACAAATGGGATCATCACTTCAACGTTAGTTAAGCCCATTTGATTACGAACACGTTTAATCGCTTCACATTCAAGCGCGAAACAATCACGGAATGATTCAGAGATATAACGGCTAGCACCACGGAAGCCCAACATTGGGTTTTCTTCATCAGGCTCGTAACGGTCACCACCAACTAAGTTTGCGTACTCGTTAGACTTAAAGTCTGACATACGTACGATAACTTTCTTTGGATAGAAAGCTGAAGCAATAGTAGCTATACCTTCAACTAAACGCGCAACATAAAATTCAACAGGCGAATCATAACCCGCGATCATTTCATTGATTTCATTTTGCAGTTCAGCAGTTTGACCGTTGAAATCAAGCAAAGCTTTAGGATGAATACCAATCATGCGGTTGATGATGAACTCTAAACGCGCTAAACCCACACCTTCGTTAGGTAAACGTGCAAAATCAAATGCACGATCTGGGTTACCTACATTCATCATAATTTTCATTGGCAAAGGAGGTAATGTATCAACACGGTTAGTGATGATTTCAAAATCTTGCTTGCCTGAGTAAATTAAACCGGTATCGCCTTCTGCACAAGATACTGTGACGATGTCGCCCGTTTTGATACGGTCGGTAACATCACCACAACCTACTACAGCCGGAACGCCTAATTCACGTGCAATGATTGCAGCATGGCAAGTACGACCACCACGGTTAGTTACAATCGCACTAGCACGTTTCATGATAGGTTCCCAATCTGGGTCTGTCATGTCGGTCACTAACACGTCACCGGGTTTAATTTGGTCCATCTGATCAATCGACGTTAATACCTTCGCGACACCGGTACCGATTTTATGACCAATTGCACGACCTTCACAGATCACGTCACCCTTCGTTTTTAAGTGATAACGTTCAATTAATTGCACATCTTCACGACTACGAACTGTTTCTGGACGAGCTTGAACAATATACAACTTACCGTCGTTACCGTCTTTTGCCCATTCGATGTCCATCGCGCGGCCATAATGCTTTTCAATAACCATTGCTTGCTTAGCAAGCTCCATGACTTCGTCATCGTTAATAGAGAAAATACGACGCTGTTCAGCAGAAACATCTTCTATTTTAACTTGCTTGCCATGATCTGCATCATCAGAGTAAACCATCTGAATCAGCTTACTGCCGATATTACGGCGCACTACGGCTTTATGCCCTTGCGCTAAAATCGGTTTGTGCACATAGAATTCGTCAGGGTTAACCGCGCCTTGTACAACCATTTCACCTAAACCAAAAGATGAAGTGATAAAGACAACGTCATTGTTTCCTGACTCAGTGTCCATGGTAAACATCACACCAGAAGCCGCTTTGTCTGAACGTACCATACGTTGTACGCCAGCAGATAAAGCCACACCTTGATGTTCGTAACCTTGGTGAACACGATAAGAAATTGCACGGTCGTTAAAGAGTGAAGCGTAAACATGCTTAATTGCCAGCATGACTGCATCAAAACCTTTAACGTTTAGGAATGTTTCTTGTTGGCCTGCAAAAGATGCATCAGGCATGTCTTCAGCGGTAGCTGATGAACGCACTGCAAATGAAGCTTCTTGAGTTTCGCTCGACAACTGCTCGTAAGCTTCACGGATAGCATCTTCTAATGCTGGCTGGAATGGGGTTTCGATAACCCACTGTCTGATCTGAGCACCTACTTTTGCCAGTTCATTGACATCATCAACATCCAATGTCGCCAAAATGTCAAAAATCTTCTGGTTAACTCCACTTTGTTCAAGGAACTCATTGAAGGCATGCGAGGTCGTTGCAAAACCGCCAGGAACTTGAACTCCTGCATTAGCCAGATTGCTGATCATCTCTCCAAGGGATGCGTTTTTACCGCCAACCTTGTTTACATCGCCCATGCCTAATTCTTGATACCAGAGTACGTATTGCTGCACAGTTTTATCTCCGCAAGTTTTTATTTCAGTGGCCACTTCACACGAGGGCAATAGCATCTTACACTCCCATACAACACGCGTAAATCTATAATTTTATTTGTAATTTTATTACTACAAGAGGTCAGAATGACACCAAAAGTATTCTATATTTCAGATGGGACCGCGATCACAGCAGAGGTTTTTGGACACGCTGTACTTTCGCAATTTCCTATAGAATTTGAAGCACTTACGATTCCATTCGTTGAAACGATTCAGCGAGCTCAAAAAGTTAAGCTGCAAATAAATGATTGTTTTATTACAACAGGCGAAAGGCCGCTTGTGTTCCACTCAATCATTAATCCTGAAATCCGCAATGTAATTTTTTCGAGTGAATGTGTCGATTATGACTTTTTGAACACCTTTGTTGCGCCACTAGAACAACACTTAGGTGTACAAGCTAAACCTTTATTACACCGAACACATGGTAAAAGTAACCATGGTTATGAAACCCGTATCGATGCGATTAACTACACTATGGAGAATGATGACGGCCAAACCATGAAACACATGGATAAAGCCGACATTATTTTATTAGGTGTGTCTCGTTGTGGTAAAACGCCATCAAGTTTATATCTGTCAATGCAGTTTGGTATAAAGGCTGCAAACTACCCGTTTACTGAAGATGACATGGATAATCTTAAGTTACCTGAAGCATTGAAACGCAATAAATCAAAGCTCTTTGGCTTAACCATCGATCCACATCGTTTGCATGAAATACGTCAAAGCCGCATGGAAAACAGTCGCTACTCTTCATTAAGACAATGTCGTCTTGAAGTCAAAGAAGTCGAGATGCTGTACAAAAAAGAACGTATTCCCTTTGTAAACACAACCAATCATTCGGTTGAAGAAATTGCCACCAAAATCCTTGATATTACCGGTTTAGAACGTCATATGTTCTAATTTATAAACAATCAGTTTTTGCCTGAAAGAGAATAAAAATCAGCAAAAGACGAACTTAACCTAGGTTGATTCGTCTTTACCTTTTACGGCAATCTGTTTTTTAACCGTGAGAATCCGAGGCTAAGCCTCGCATCTTGAACTTCTTTGGGTATATAATCCCGAGCAATATGATGCAAATGCATCTCACGATTTATCGGTAATACGCATGACAATTAAAACAGATGAACTTAGAACAACCTTATTAAGCAAAGTTATTTCTCCTGCTCAGTTGGCTTCAGAGTATCCATTAACGCAAGATGCGGCAGACTACTTGGTTGCGCAACGCCGTGAAGTAGAAGCAATTATTGCCGGAGAAGATCAGCGTTTACTGGTCATCATTGGCCCTTGCTCAATTCATGACACTAAAGCAGCACTAGAATATGCAGAGCGTTTGTCCGCTTTACATCACGAATTAAAAGATGACTTGTGCATTTTAATGCGGGTGTACTTTGAAAAGCCTCGTACCATTGTCGGTTGGAAAGGCTTAATTTCAGATCCAGATTTAGACGGTAGCTTTAGCCCGAATAAAGGCTTACGTATGGCGCGTCAGTTATTACAACAAATCACTGAACTAAAACTACCTATTGCCACAGAGTTTTTAGACATGGTAAACGGCCAGTATATCGCAGACCTGATCACATGGGGCGCGATTGGCGCACGTACCACTGAAAGCCAGATCCACCGCGAGATGGCTTCTGCATTGTCTTGCCCTGTTGGCTTTAAAAATGGCACAGACGGTAACATCAATATCGCTGTAGATGCTGTACGTGCAGCGCAAGCGCCGCATATTTTTTATTCCCCAGATAAAGATGGCGCAATGGCGGTTTACCGTACTCATGGCAATCCGTTTGGACACATTATTTTGCGTGGTGGTAAAACCCCAAATTATTCAGCAGAAGATATTGAAATCGCGCGCGCACAGCTTGAGAAAGTGGGCGTAACTCAACGTATGGTGGTTGATTTTAGCCATGGTAACAGCGAGAAACAGCATAAAAACCAACTCAATGTTGCCGATAGCATTATGGCGCAAATGCGCAGTGGTAGTATCGCAATTGCCGGCATTATGGCAGAGAGCTTTATGATTGAAGGCAATCAGAAAGTGATTAAAGACGAACCATTAGTGTATGGCCAGAGTATTACCGATGCGTGTTTGCATTGGGCTGACTCTGAAAAACTATTACGCGATTTAGCCCAAGCTTCGAAAGAGCGTAAAGCATTGCTAACACAATAAGCGCTTTGCTATGGATATGAGACTGGCAAACCAAAGCCAGCTATAAATCCTGTTTATATAGCGGCTATATTGTATCGCCAATTTATAATATTGTTTAACAATGCCAGTCCCTAGGACTGGCATTGTTGTTTCTACCTCTTCATCAACAGCCTTAAGCCTCTTCTAATAAAGATGCTTTTGACAACACAGCAAATTGTTCACTAATGACCATAAAGCTATCAACTAATTTAGGATCGAAGTGCTTGCCTTTTCCATCAAGAATTAGCGCCATAGCCTCTTCATGGCTAAAAGGCCTTTTGTAACATCGTGGTGATGTTAATGCATCGTATACATCCACTAAAGCAACAATCCTCGCCGACAAAGGGATAGATTCTCCTGCCAACGCATTAGGATAGCCGCTACCATCCCACTTTTCATGGTGAGCTCCAGCAATGTCGCGTCCCATTCGTATAAATGAACACTGAGGGGCATACTTTAATAAACTGTTTAACACTTTTTCTCCAATCACTGGATGAGCCTTTATCTGCTCAAACTCTTCTACCGACAAGCGACCTGGCTTTAACAAAATATGATCTGCAATACCTACTTTACCAATATCATGCAAAATGGCTGAGAGGCTAATTTCTTGAATAAAAGCGTCAGTTAACTCTTGCGGTACATCTGCATCGGTTAATCTTTGTTTTGCCAGCATATTGGCATACTGTTGCATTCTGATGAGATGTGCACCAGTTTCATTATCACGATACTC
>NZ_JACJFI010000450.1 GCF_014164505.1 Shewanella sp. SG41-4
ATTGACGTCGACAGAAGAAGTACCTGCAGAGCTTGATACATGACGCTTGCCATTAACAAGTACGAGCGTTCTATCAGAACCCATACTTCTTAAATCGAGTAAATTAAGACCCGAAGTACCAATAAAACGACCTGAGTTGGCCAGTGAATAGGTGTTGCCTAGTGCAGGTAATTGGTTTAGCGCTTCACCAATATTTGTTACACCTGTTGATAATAACTCGTCGCCAGTAATTACTGTAACCGGCGTTGGTGCTACTGCGCCTTCGCGAATAATACGAGAGCCTGTTACTGAAATACGCTCAACATTTGATTCGACAGCTGTTGTTTGTTCAGCAAAAGCATTGATTGATAAGGTGGCAGACAAAGCTGCACCACTGATTAGCGCAATACGAACCGCATTGGCTAAATTTGAATTAACTTGCATTTATCACTCCCAGAGATGTTTTTTCTTATTGAGTAACTTTTGAGTACATTTTTAATAAACAAATGAAACAAAATTACATAATAGGGATATAAACATAACAAGGGAGAAATACAATAGTGGTTAATCAACTGGTTAGCTAATTAAGTATTAACGGTTAAATCTATGATTCGTTACAAAAATAGAACAGTTGGATGATAAATGCGTAATTTTGTAAATTAAAAAATTTGCAAAACCTTGCGTTGTTCTATTTAAGTATATTTATTGGTTATTAATTGTTGCTTTTTGAGTGTGTTTTAATCTTGCAATGTTAATTATTTGTTTTTATTTTAGTGCGAATTTTAAGATGAAATATTTTAATGAACATAAATATGAGACCTTGATCATATTAATACGGTTTTATTGTCATTTATTTAAAAAATAAATTTAATCATTAATGCTTTCACGCAGATTATTTGTTTCTGAATATACAAAGAATGGAATGTTATTTATGCATGGTTGGTGAGTTATTATTTCAGATAAATTTAAAATGAAGTAATTTTCTAACAATATGTCCCTCATCTACAAATCGGCCCATCAAATTAATTGATGCTAATCATCATTATTATCAGATTTTATTCTGGTTATTTCAAAGGTAGTCTTATGTTTCGACAAGAAGGCCGCCATGAATAGTAGAGTGATAATACATGTCTCACTGTTCCTACAATATTTATGCTGCAGCCAAAGAATAACCATTAGTGTATTTGGAATGTAGTTTATGACTGCTTTAACAACAAAAACGTCAACGGTGCCGATACAGAGTGTTTACACACAAGACGCTGCGAATAGTGCAGTTATCAACATGTGCCAGCAAGCTGAACAATACGGACAATCTAAAGTCATTAAGTCGCACTTAGAGTCATTCGGCTTAGCTATTTTTGCCGGTGCTTTCATTGCGTTGGCTTTTGTTTTTTATATTACGGTAACGACCGGAACAATTGGTCCTTGGGGGCAAGTGCGCTTTATTGGCGGCTTAGCGTTTAGCCTAGGGCTAATTCTAGTGGTTATTTGTGGAGGAGAACTCTTTACCAGTACGGTATTAAGTAGTGTTGCATGGGCTCAGAAACGGGTAAATACCAAAGATTTACTGATGTGTTGGACTCGTGTTTATGTTGGCAATTTCATTGGTGCTATGTTGATGTTGTTGTTGATTTTAGGGGCTAAAATGCACCTACTCAATGGTGGTCAATGGGGTTTGAATGCATTAAATATTGCGCAACACAAAATACATCATGATTGGAGCCAAGCATTTATTTTAGGTATTTTATGTAATGTTTTGGTGTGCCTTGGTGTCTGGATGACGTTTTCCAGCAAAGACGTACTAACCAAAGCCTTCTTACTTATGCTGCCCGTCGCCATGTTTGTTAGCAGTGGTTTTGAACACAGTATTGCTAACTTGTTCATGGTGCCGCTGGGGATCATGTTGCAGCAATTTGCATCGGCTGATTTTTTTAATGCGATTGGTGTACCAGCAAGCCAGTTTTCTGATATCACAATAACGCATTTTCTGTTTAATAATCTTATTCCTGTCACGTTAGGCAACATCGTCGGCGGTGCTTTATTTGTCGGCCTTGCTTATTTAATGATTGAACGATTAAAGCACTCTAATGCTAATCATACAGCGCCTATGGCGTTAGCAACGTTGGCATTAGCTGAATGTATTCCGGCGATTGAGGCGCATATTTCAAACCAGGCTATGTCAAATCAAGCTGTTTCAAATAAGTCAGCTTCTAACCAGTCTAATTCAGATAAACCAATACCCAACGT
>NZ_JACJFI010000451.1 GCF_014164505.1 Shewanella sp. SG41-4
GAACAATTAACCGCCGAATCATGCTAGGGGGTGTTTTGATATTAAACAAATCAATTATTTTAATGAACTACTATTCATTTAACGAATAATGCACTGATGAATTTCTCAGTCGAAGTGTTTTTATTATGCATAGGATGAATAATTGTAAATAGCAGAGTCTATCCTGACACTGGGGGGAGTTGCTATATGTTGAACAATCTCAACCAACTATAATTCAAACGAATGTATACATATAATTATTATGCATTTGGATAATACTTGTAGTTAACTTAGCATCAGTAGTAACAAATATTATTTGCATGGAAATTTCATCCAAATAATCACTAACTATATATCGATTGATAAAGCCATGGAGAGTAACAATGCCTGAATATAAAGCCCCCATTCGTGACGTAAAATTTGTTATGCAAGAGCTGCTAGATTGTGAAGGGCACTATCAGCGTTTGGGTTACCAAGATGCCAGTATCGATATGGTTGATGCCATTATTGCTGAAGCGGCAAAATTAACTGAACAGGTTGTAGCACCATTAAACCAAATAGGCGATCAACAGGGTTGTACATGGAAAGACGGTGTGGTTACGACACCAGATGGTTTTAAAGAGGCGTACGCTCAATATGTCGAAGGTGGTTGGCCAACGTTATCTCAGTCTGAAGAATTTGGTGGCCAAGGATTACCTCATTCATTAAATATCAGTATTGCTGAAATGTTCTCCAGTGCTAACCATAGTTTTGCCATGTATCCAGGCTTAAGTCATGGCGCATTAGCCACAATTGAAGCCCACGGTACAGATGCACAAAAACAACAATTCATGCCAAAGCTTGTTGAAGGCAATTGGACTGGCACAATGTGCTTAACAGAACCTCATTGTGGTACCGATTTAGGCATGTTGCGCACCAAGGCTGAATTACAAGCAGATGGCAGCTATTCATTAAGTGGCACAAAAATATTTATTTCTGCCGGTGAGCACGACCTGTCAGATAACATTATTCATATCGTTATTGCCCGTATTCCTGGCGCACCAGAAGGCAATAAAGGCATATCATTATTTATTGTGCCTAAATTCAACGTTAATGAAGACGGCACTATTTCAGATAGAAACGGTGTAAGTTGTGGTTCGATTGAACACAAAATGGGCATTAATGGTAACGCGACTTGTGTGATTAATTTCGATGGTGCAACAGGACATTTGATTGGAGAGCCAAATCGAGGTCTTAAATGCATGTTTACCTTTATGAATGCAGCGCGAATTGGCGTGGCAAGTGAAGGGGTTGCAGCAGCAGAAGCATCATTCCAAGGTGCATTAGCGTATGCAAAAGATCGTCTGCAAATGCGTTCAATCAGTGGTGTGAAAAACCCTAACGGCCCAGCAGACCCAATCATTGTTCATCCAGATGTTCGCAGAATGCTACTCACTCAAAAGTCTATTGCTGAAGGCGGCCGCGCGCTAATCTCTTATCTAGCCCAGTTAGTTGATATTGGTCATGCAGAAAAAGATGAAGCCATTAAAGCTGATGCTGAAACTAAGTTAGCATTATTAACCCCGATAGCTAAAGCATTCCTTTCAGAGCTTGGCTTTGAATGTACTAGTCACGGAGTGCAGATTTTTGGTGGGCATGGCTTTATCAAAGAGTGGGGCATGGAACAGTTAATGCGTGATACCAAAATTAGCTGTTTATATGAAGGCACAACCGGTATTCAAGCCCTCGATTTATTGGCTAGAAAAATCATCGGTACTAACGGTGAAGTATTAAAGCCTTTCTCTAAAGACGTTACGGTATTCTGCCAGCAAAACATGGATAACCCAGCCATGGCTGAGTTTATTAAACCGATTATGGCTTATGCAAAAGAATGGCATGAATTGACCGTGCTAGTTGGCGGCAAGGCTATGAAGAACCCGGATGAAATTGGCGGTGCATCCGTTGATTACTTGATGTATGCCGGTTATGTGACACTTGCTTTTTTCTGGGCAAAAATGGCAAAAGTGGCGCAAGATAAATTGGCAGCCGGCACCACTGAGCCAGCGTTCTATGAAGCTAAAATCAAAACAGCTCAGTTCTATATGCAGCGTATGCTGCCAAGGGCTAAAGGCCATGCAGCGTGTATTGCCAATGGTGTCGATTCTATGATGGCACTTGATAGCGAAGACTTTGCTTTTTAAGCTAGCCAATCACTTAATTAACTAAAATCGATTGAGATTATCAATAGAAAAAACCGTAGTGACT
>NZ_JACJFI010000452.1 GCF_014164505.1 Shewanella sp. SG41-4
CTATCAGCTATAGATTAGCGATTATTGCTAGATATAGGCTAAATACTCGTGAGTAATGACTCAGTCCCTCAAATAAGCTTTAAAAGGTAATGTAAACCATGACAACAGCAATAGATTATTATTTTACTAACCTTTCTCCTTATGCCTATTTAGGCCATAACACCTTTATCTCGTTGGCTGAACAGCACAAAGCTACTATCAACTATAAGCCAATTAAACTGGCAAAATTGTTTGCTGAATTAGGTGTATTACCGGTAAAACAACGCCCGCAAGCTCGACAAGACTATCGCTTGATTGAGTTAGCTCGCTGGTCAACAAAGCGCAAATTAAGCCTTAATCTGCAACCCGCTTTTTTCCCCGCAGACCCAGGTTTAGCCGACAGATGTACTATTGTGTTGCAGCAAGCTGGCCAAGATGTCAGTGAGTTTGTCGCCAATGTTCTAGCCGCGTGTTGGGCAAAAGATCAAAACATTGCAGATGAAGCAGTTATCAGACAAATATTAACGTCGCTCAATGTCGAAGCCGACAGTGTTATTCTGCAAGCATTGTCAGCCGAAATTGAAGCAATATATCAGTCTAATACCATAGATGCTATTGAAAAAGGTGTGTTGGGTGTGCCGACCTATGTTTATCAAAATGAGCCATTCTGGGGACAAGATAGACTGGATTTACTCAACGATAAGTTGTGTGGGTAACGTTATTAGGTGAAACCTCAAGCAAGGTTGCAGTGATTATTTACTGCAACCTTTACAGATGTCATTCAACAACTCATTTTCAACAACTAACGTTCAGCAATTAACTGCCAATAATCAATCATCATTAGCTGTTTACGGGGTGCTAATTTGCGGTTTTTAGAACCAATAACCATGGCTATAAATAAGCATTAATTGATAGCCATTATGGTTGAGTATTTTTATTTCAACGCAAAATAACAACCCATTATTTTAACTTTGTGATACCAATTAGAACCGCAATAATACCACCAGCCATACCTGCCCAAGCTTCAATTGGCGTATCACCACTTATAGCACGGGTAAGCTGAGAGCTTGCTGCATCATAAATGTTGTAGCCCCATAACGCTAAAAAAACACCTGCAATAACAAGTACAATCCCAATAATTTTACTATTCATTCTTACTCCAAACATTGATGTCGTGACAGCAGATGATGCCACAGTTGACTAGGTTACAGTTGGTTAGCTTAAGGTTGACTAGGTTACAGTGGAACGTGTTCAGTTGACAATGCCGTGGTTGAACACCAGCAACTCACGAAATTCATAACGGCTCTTTATACATACTCCCCAGATCAATCTCCAGGGAGAGAGTTGCTTTTACCGAGTCCATTTTAGTTAAATGGACTGACACACGTTAACCTGTTATTACGTTGAAAAATCTTTTTTACAGTGACTACATGACTACAGTGTGAATTTATTTCTAATCAGCTCTATTCGCTCGCGGTTAACCCCAAAGTCTGATTTTCCGATACGTGAAGCCGATCTGACATGGATGGTAATGCTATCCGATGCCGTTGACGGGAAATAAAATTCAACATCATCGACAAAGCGCATTATCTGAGAAGTAAACTCTACTCGAATATAATCATCCTCAACTACGACGATATTAGCTCGTTCTTCATCTTTTAGTACGTGTAAAATTTTCGCCTGCGCTTGCTGGCGTGTGCCGACGAACTCAATCGGTTGTATCGCGTGTTCTTCATCTGCAGCTGATTGTTGGCTATTGACGCAATTTGGCGATTCAGGACATGGCATTAACTGGCCATCATTAATGCCTAAAGTAGGCACCGTGCCAGAACAACCCATTAATAGCATCATGCTAAGTGTTAACATTGAAATCTGTTTGTACATTATTAATATCCTTTTATTTATTTTCACGGTGACCATAACTCAATACTCGGGTTATTTGCCATTTGTCGTCTACTTTACGCCAAACCATGACAAAGTCAGCTTTACCTTCACATTGGTTGGTTTTATTTTGACAAAAGATATGTACCCCTTCGGTAATCGCACCAAAATCTTTAATCGAGTGGACGTTAAAAGAGCCCTCAACTAACTTCCGAGTGTAATGACCACAGGCATTATTTTTAGTATTGGCAATCATGCTGTCACGGTCCCACGTTACCCCACCATTATCATGATAAAACTCAACATCCGCTGCAAAAAAGCTTGCGTGCTTATCTAGCTCTTGCGGAC
>NZ_JACJFI010000453.1 GCF_014164505.1 Shewanella sp. SG41-4
CGGTTGCCGGGCTCACTACGAAATTGATAATAGCTACTTAAGCCAGCATCCATAATCGCTTGTGAAACGGCTTGGCAACCTGGGCAGCACATAGGTTGTGCTTGCCCATTGATCATGGTTGTAAACTGTTCACCCGTTAGCACCGGCTCATTGCAATGAAAGCAAGATGTCATCTATTTATACCAGCTTAATTACATATGTCATCATTCAAAGACTTAATCGATTTACTATTAATTTAGCCAATATTCAACGTCATCTTTAATATCAATACGTTGTTGTATACGCCACTTAGCATCAAATCCTTCTATGCGCACTTCCCAAGGGCCGGTAATCGCAGCATCTAATGGGATGTGATAAACATAATTAGCATCGGCAGTTGCATTAAGGCTGAAATCTTTTGCTTCAATCGTTGGATGATAAAATTGAACATTCAATGCTGCACGATATTCAGGACCACCGTGTTGAGTGATAGTTAATTCTTGATCATCGACAGTCACTAAAAATTTCATTCCAATCTGCTGAGCATACTTAATTTTGCGTAAATCCATATTAATCGCTTTGCCTTGCTTATAATAATCTTCGGCAACTAATGAATCAGAATTATCTAGAGCAATTTTTAGTGTGGTTAAACTGGCAATAACGGCACACATTGGCAAGATGATTAAAAACCAAGGCCAAAACTGCTTATACCAAGGGAGTTGATCCGACATAATACGTCCTAAAATGGTGTTAATAATTCGCGGGCTATTTTACCCCGTAATGGCTTAATAATCACTTAAAAAAAAGGCCTCGATAATCTCGAGGCCTTGATGTTACTTATAAGTAACTATTTGTTTGATAAGCTATAAACATAAGCTGTAATGACATGGACTTTCTCTTCACCGAGAATGTCTTTCCATGCAGGCATAACACCAGCGCGGCCATTAGTGATCGACTCTGCAATCACACCACGACTTCCGCCGTACAACCAAACATTATCAGTCAGGTTAGGCGAACCCATGAACTTGTTGCCTTTTGCATCCATACCATGGCATGCAAAACAACCTTTCATAAATGAACCTTGACCTTGAGCGGCTAACGCTTCGTCATGTTCGCCACCAGATAGTTTTATAACGTATTCAGCTAGACCTTTAATCTCGCTGTCTTCGATAGGTAAACCACCTTTTGGCGGCATCATGCCGTTACGACCGTTCATCAGAGTAGTTTTAATTGTGGCTAAATCACCACCATATAACCAATCATCATCGGTAAGGTTAGGAAAGCCTTTAGAACCACGGGCATCAGAACCATGACATTGTGAACAGTTTTGTAAAAACAAACGTCCGCCCACTTTTAATGCTTCAGGATCTTTAGCAAGTTCTTCTAACGGTGTAGCTAAATATGCCGCAAAAATTGGACCGTATTTTTCATCAGCATGTGCCACTTCGCGGTCATACTGAGATAAACGGTTTTCAGTTTTTGCTGCTTCTAGCGCAGCAGCTGAGTCAGCTTTAATGCCTTTTTCAGTACCAATACTTTGGTTTGAACTTGTCCAACCAAACAGACCTTTGTAGTTACCTAGGCCTGGATATAGAGCTAAATAGATCACACCGAATACGATGGTTAAATAGAACATGTACGCCCACCATTTAGGTAGTGGGTTGTTCAGTTCTTCAATACCATCAAAACTGTGGCCCATTGATTTACCTTCTTCTACACCGGTGTAATTATTATTAACCAGTTTAAGAAGGATAAAACAACCAGCAATGACCACAATCGTCAGTACAGAAATCCAAATGCTCCAGAAGTTACTCATAATCATTACTTCTGATCTCCCGAGTCTTTTGACATTTTTGCAAGTTCATCTTCTGTAAACACCAAGTTAGCCGCTTCGTCAAATTTTGACTTGCTATGCTTACTGTATGCCCAGAAGAAAATGCCTACAAAAGTCACCATAACAACTATGGTTAAAATACCTTGAAAAGTACCGTAATCCATTATTGCCTCCTATTTGAGTGCGTGACCCAAAGATTGCAAATAAGCGATCAGCGCCTGCATTTCTGTCTTGCCTTCAACCGCTTTTTTAGCGCCAGCAACTTCTTCATCAGTGTAAAGATCATTACCTTTGTAACCGCCTTTATGCAGGTTACGCAGAATAGTCATCTTGTCACCAGTGAGTTCGCCGTCTAGCTTATTTTCAGCTAACCAAGGGAAACCAGGCATGTTTG
>NZ_JACJFI010000454.1 GCF_014164505.1 Shewanella sp. SG41-4
ACACACTACCCATTTAGAACAAATGGTCAATCATCGAACACAAGAAATCACCGACAAAAATTTACTGCTTAATCAGCAAAATGAAAAGCTTGAACAGCTTGCCTCTAAAGACCCGTTAACCTTGCTTTATAATCGTCGGGCCTTTAGTGCTCTGGTTGATAAAGAGATCTCCCGCGCTAAGCGACATCATTTTCCTGTCACTCTGGTGATCTTAGACATAGATCATTTCAAAAAGATTAATGATGAGTTTGGCCACAATGTCGGTGATGATATTTTGTGCCGTTTTGCGGATGAACTGTCTGTAAATATGCGCAGAGAAAATCTCATCTGTCGCTGGGGGGGAGAAGAGTTTGTCATTTTAATACCAGAAGCGACTTCGACTATGGTGTTTAAACATATTGAAGAGGTTCGTCAAAAAATCTCACAGATGAGCTTTTCGCCAGTCGAAAAGTTAACCTTTAGTGCTGGCATGGCTACTCTTCGTGTTGAAGAGCCTTTTAAAGAGTGGTTCCAAAGAGCTGATAGTGCTTTGTACCAAGCCAAAGGTTCGGGTCGAAACAAGATAGTAGCAGATGACATTATTGGCTAGAAAGAAGCTGAGGCATATACGATAGCGAAGCTTAAATTAGTTACCTTGGTTTTTACTTAAGAGGAATGGCTATCCTCTAATGCATCCGCAGATCGTTCAAGAGCGTTATAAGCGCTTATCGTGGAGTTATTTGATGGTTCTTGATTTGCATAACTATCAAAAATGACAAGCTGATTCAAATTTCTGACTTTCATTTAAGTATTTGCTACAACACCCAATAGTCCATAAAATGAAAAAGCCGTAGTAGGTATTAACCTACTACGGCTTATCAGAATTGGTGGCCCCTCCCAGACTCGAACTGGGGACCTGACGATTATGAGTCGAGATAATGATGAGATATCTTGAGATGATAAAATAATCTAATGAGACATAAAAGCTAAGTGTAGCAAGGGTTTGATTGATGGTCGTAAGTCTTGTATTGTTTCGTTATATCTCATTGAGTCTTGTCACTACGTCACCCGTTACGTCACCTGTAACCCTTTTGACTTGGCAAGGCTTTAACTCAAGGCCATGCAATGACAACAAAAGCCCTTACCGAACGCGAAGTCAAAGGCGCTCAACCTAAAGCTAATAAATATGAACTGATTGACTCATCGCGCGAGCGCGGTGCTGGTCGCTTGGTTATTGCAGTCTATCCTTCTGGCGCTAAAGTTTTTGCGTTTAAATACCAATTAGACAGTAAGCGCCAATATGTACAATTAGGCCGCTATCCATCTATGTCTTTGGCGAGTGCCCGTGAAATAGCACAACCATTAGCGGGTATGGTGAAGCAAGGCATAGATCCGAAAGTTGAGATAGAAAAGGCTAAAACTAAAGAAGAAGCAGAACTTAGAATTGAAGCTAAAAAAGGTAGCTTAGGGCAGTTGTTTGAAGGCTATACGCAGCAAATGCAGTTAGACGGCAAGCGCACATATAAAGCTGTATTAGCGGTATTAGAAAAAGAAATTTATCCTATTATTAAGCCTGATACTAAAGCTAAAGATGTGACAGTTGATGATATTAAATCAGTTTTAGGTCCGATAATTAGAAGGGGGGCAGCGGTACAGAGTAATCGTGTTCGTTCTTATCTTAGTGCTGCTTTCAATTATGGATTAAAGCATGATAATGATCCTGCAAAGATTGGTAGTGACGTTTTATTTGGTATTGTCTTTAATCCTGTATCAGCTATACCAAAGCAAACAGCAGCCGAAAGCGTAGGTGAGAATTACCTCACTTTTGACGAAACACGCGAATTGTTAAATACGCTTGAAAACCGTGAAGGTTTTAAGATGGGCTTGCATGTAGCAAAACTAATCCAACTTTGTTTTTATACTGGTGGGCAACGTCCTTACGAGCTAGCCGCTAGCCGATGGGATGCTATTAACTGGAACGAAGCCACGCTTGAAATTATTGCTGATGTATCTAAAAACAAACGTGCTCACCTATTACCGCTAGTTGATTCTGCAATAAAGATACTTGAACAGCTTTACGCTGAACGAGATCCATTAAATCCATTTATTTTCCCTCATCGGTTTGATCACACTCAACACTTGAGACTCTATTCGTTATCACAAAGCCTTGACCGTTATCGAAAGGCTCGCCCTGATGCTAAGCACTTTGTTCCCCGTGATATTAGG
>NZ_JACJFI010000455.1 GCF_014164505.1 Shewanella sp. SG41-4
TCCACGCTTTGGCATAACCAACGTTTGCACTGATGGTTGGCAATAACGGTGCACGGTTTTCTTGAATACTCTCGTATAGCGCATCACGTTGTGCTTTTGCTTGTAAAACGATAGGGTCGCTAGTGAGTGCTTGCTGATAAATTTGAAGTAAATCGTCAGCTTGTGCTGCTGGTGCTGCGATAGCAAATGCTAATGCTGCGTATAATGAACCAATTTTGAATTTCATTTGCTGCCCTTTTTAGACAATTCCTCGGTAAAATGAGGTGTTGATTAACTTATAAATTTGGTCATGCACCTGGTTAAGTTAATGATTTATCATCATTCAATCTTAACGCTGCAATCAGTGTTAACTTACTTGCTTAATGAATATGCACAATAATTTACAGATGATAACGTCGTTTAAAATCGGCATTTCATTGCTCATTATATATTGCTCACAATAGATCGATTATGACATGTCGATTACTACATATTGTGCACTACTTAATAGTAGTGATTTTTTCATTTTCAAGTCAAATTTGAAGTGTAACAGATTTTATTTTAATTAGGCCCGTTTTTGCTTTTTCAAGCTTAAATGCTTAGCTGTTAATGATGTTAATTTAAACTGTAAAAATAACCCGTTAGTTTACGTTTTGATAGATAAGGATAAATATGTCTGAGCAAGCGGAGATAACAACCTTTGACGTAGAGTCAGATTTTAGTTTGATATCTAAAAAAGTGTTGTATAAAGGTTTCTTCCAATTGGATGAATATACCTTTAAGCATAAGTTGTTTAAAGGTGGTTGGAGTAGTGAGGTTACACGTGAGGTTTTTGAGCGAGGCCATGCGGTCGTTGTGCTGCCTTATGATCCAATTCGTGATGAAATCGTATTAATCGAACAAATTAGGGTACCTGCATTAGCAACCACTAAATCAATCTGGCTTCTTGAGTTAGTGGCGGGTATGATTGAGCCCGGCGAATTTCCTGAACAAGTTGCAGAGCGAGAATTGGCCGAAGAAGCTGGATTAAGTTTGCTAGGTTTAACCTTTATAAACAGTTACTTAGGTAGCCCTGGTGGGACTTTTGAGGGTTTTCATTTGGTTTGGGGGCATGGTGATTCGGCCAACGCGGGTGGAATACACGGACTTGAGCATGAAAACGAAGATATTCGTGTGCATGTTGTGAGTCGTGAAAAAGCCTATGAGTGGATTAATAATGGTCGCATTGATAATGCATCGACGGTATTAGGCATCCAATGGTTAATGCTAAACTACCAACAAATTCGTGACGCACTTTAGTCTATTGAACATGGTGATAAGCAAGATAGGAATGATTGAGTGGCAGAATTTAACCTGAAAAATAAGCAAAAATATCAACCAAATATCAGCTCGTTTTTAGCGGTATGTGGCCGAAATTATGCGCATATTTTAAAATGGTTACCCGATCAAGTTACAATCAATGTGCCTTGGCAGGTTGAAGGTGAGTTTGGCAAGTTGTCGATCAATCTTCTTGAAAATACTAAATATACTCAGTTAGTCGAAATATCGCGCCCTATACCAAATGGACATTTTTTTAAATCTCCAAAAGCAATTGTTCGTGTCTATCATGATGCTCAATTAGCAGAAGTGTTAACTAGCCAACAGATTTATCGTTTGAAGCCAGTGTATGATTACCCGAATATACATATGCATCATAGCGATGAAAAATTTCAAGTGAATGCATTCCTTGAGGAGCTGTTGAAGATTGGGTCTCTGAGAGTGACTTTCCAATCGTAGCTTTTTTCTTCTTTTTACCATGTTAGGAATATTTTGTGCTTAAAGACGCAGTGCATTATTCTGTTGCTGAAAATGAGCCTGTGCGATTAGTACAAGTGACTGATCCGCATCTTTTTGCTGATCCCGAAGGTCAATTGCTTGGTGTTAATACGGCACAAAGTCTCCAAGCCGTGTTGAATACGTTCATTGCAACTCAATATCCCGCCAATCTTTTATTGGCAACGGGAGATATTAGCCAAGATTATTCACCTGAGTCTTATCAGCACTTTGTGCAGAAGATTGAGATGTTAGATCTGCCTTGTCATTACTTACCCGGAAACCACGATGACCCTCGCTTAATGAGCTTGCGTATGCAAGGTGAAAAAGTGTTTGGTCAACAACGGATAATTATTGGTAACTGGTTGATATTAATGCTCGACTCTA
>NZ_JACJFI010000456.1 GCF_014164505.1 Shewanella sp. SG41-4
CTGCCGTTTATTCTGAAAGAATTAGTCGACACACTTGATAAACAGTCTTCAGCCCAACTCATCGCAGTGCCTGTTGGATTGGTGCTAGCTTATGGCATGGTACGTTTGCTCAATGTCATTATTGGCGAGATACGAGATACGTTATTTGGTCGTGTTACAGAACGAGCTATTCGTCGTCTAGGAAGGGCTGTTTTTGAACATTTACATCGACTCGATCTTGATTTTCATTTAGATCGCCGAACTGGTGGCCTGTCTCGCGATATTGAACGTGGTACCAGTGGTGTCAATTTTCTAATGCGCTTTATGGTATTTAATATTGTGCCAACACTGCTTGAGATTGCCTTAGTTATTGGTATTTTCTTTTATAATTATGGCGCCAGTTTTGCACTGATCACTTTATTTTCTGTGGTTGCCTATATTGGCTATTCTATTGTGGCGACAGAGTGGAGAACTGGTTATGTGCGCGATGCTGCGAGAGCTGACTCGCTGGCTAATACGCGTTCAATCGATAGCTTGTTAAATTATGAAACTGTAAAATATTTTAACAATGAAGAATTTGAGTCTCAACGATATGATTCTGCACTTGAACAATGGGAAGTCGCAAAGCGAAAAAATCGTTTATCATTATTTGCTCTTAATGGTGGACAGGCATTAATTATTGCCGTTGCAATGACCGCTATGATGGCGCTGGCTGCTTATGAAGTCAGTCAAGGCTCGATGACAATTGGTGACTTTGTTCTTATTAATGCTTTTATGATGCAACTTTTCATTCCTTTAAATTTTTTAGGTTTTGTTTACCGCGAGATCCGTGGAGCATTAGCCAACATTGAACGTATGTTTGATATTTTAGCCAAACAACCACAAGTATTAGACCGAGTTGATGCGATTGAAGAAAGCCCAACTGTCGGAGCAATAAAGTTTACTGATGTAAGCTTTAATTACGACCAACGAGCTATTTTAAACAGTGTCAGTTTTGATGTCCCAGCAGGAAAAAAGATTGCCGTTGTGGGCGACAGTGGCGCAGGGAAATCAACAATCATTAAATTGCTGTTTCGCTTTTATGATGTTGACCGTGGTTCTATTACTATTGATGGTATTGATGTGCGTCAGTTTAGCCAACAGGCTTTACGAAGGGCCATAGCAGTGGTACCGCAAGATACGGTATTATTTAATGATTCTATTTATGAAAATATTAGATATGGTCGCGCAGATGCTACCCACGATGAGATTATAGCGGCGATTAAATTAGCTCATTTGAGCGAGTTTATTGAATCACTGCCTGATAAAGGTAATACCAAGGTCGGTGAGCGAGGGCTTAAGCTCTCTGGCGGCGAAAAACAACGTGTTGCTATAGCAAGAGCGGTGTTGAAAGGTGCGCCTATTTTGGTGTTTGATGAAGCAACCTCTTCATTGGATTCACGCTCAGAACAAGCTATTTTAAGTGCTCTTAGAGACGCCGCAAAAGGCCACACAAGTTTAGTTGTAGCCCATCGTCTATCGACCATTATTGATGCAGACCAAATCGTTGTATTGAGTAAAGGTAAGATTGTTGAGCATGGTACTCATACCAGTTTGTTAGCTCAACAAGGTCTTTATGCTCGGCTCTGGCATATTCAACATGAACAAAAAGATCTGGCGAATGGTTGAGGGTAGGTCAATCAATATTGTTATAAGATATTGTCGGGTAACATACCGTTATTGCTACAAATAAAAAACTACTTTTAGCGTAATCACTCTATATCCGACGATTTTAACAGCGCTAAATGGTGTTTAAATCGTCTGGTTATATTTAAGGCGAATGAATATTTTGACGACAGTGATCAACGCAGTTAATCTATAGCCTGACTTATGGTTATTTATTCCAGATAACTTTATTTTTCAATAAATTGGATTTTATTAAAGGTGCTAATTCGTGTATAGAGGTGACTTGTGCATAATATTGCGTTAATTGCGGCGCTAGAAGGCACCCGACATCAAGTGACAACCGATTGGTTTGCTATTATGGCAATGCTTAAATCGCGTAACATGTCCGACGATGCTATTAAAATAGTGTATAGCGACTTGTGTGCAGGCTTAAGGGTGACGACTCGAGGACTTACTTTAGCTAAGGCGATAAACAACGACCTAGATAAAAGCATTATTAAACAAAGTGATGATCCGCAGGATCATCACTTTG
>NZ_JACJFI010000457.1 GCF_014164505.1 Shewanella sp. SG41-4
TCTGCTCAAGCCATGCTTTTAGCTTGTCCAGTATAGGCACACTGGCTTGTTGTCTTGTCGTGTATTTATCATCCACACTTTTATCTTTAACGCGTGACTCAACGCCGTACAGTTTTTGGATAAGGTGAGAAAACGAAACGAACTGCAGTTTCTTTTAGAATTAATGCGCAGTCATCACACACATATTGTGGATCTTCGTTTTCATCATATCCCGAATGCGAAGTGTCTCCGTCTATGAATTCATAGCCACATTTGACACAGTTGTCATGATTCTCATGTACCAGTCTTTTTAGTTCTTCCGTTAACTTATGTGACATCTTTTGCATAGTACTTCCGTGAGAACTGCTGTGGAATAGGTGTTTTGACCGTTTTTTGTACATCAACTAATTTCAACTAGATACCTATGATTAGATAAATTTATGCAATTGGCAATGGTTTGTAACTGGTTTTGGGGCAGAAATTCTTTAGAGTTAAAGCTCTTAAAGTAACAATTTGCGTTTGAAGGTGTATGACAAACTGAGACGTACTAACGATGCTTCCAATAGAGCTAGTTTGGGGCCGCTAGAGGCTTTCTGTAAACAAGGGCTCTATTTGTTCATGCATTTTAGCCACAAAACTTGCTATGGATGTGTAATGTGGCTGAACATCACCCGACACGCTCATGAGCAAAATATTGTTTTCACACGCCTTAGCAATGCGTCGACTGCTAATTAACCCATGCGCATACCCGAGTAAGATAATTTTGAGCATCACTGCCGGTGAATACGCTGCCGCACCCGTTTTATCATTGTGATACCAAGCATCAAACCCCGATAAATCGAGTTTATTTTCGATAATATAACAAAGGGCATACTCGAATGTGCCAGGCAAAATTTGCTCTGAAAAATTGATGGGAATGAATTTACTTTGGCAGGATAAGTCAGGCTTGTAGTTGGCCATAACAATTTACTGTAGGTGAATAATATCTATTAGATCACAGACATTGACACCCTACAAGCTCGAAAAACAACCAAGTAGCTTTATTTATGAAAAAGACGTTGAAACGTCATTTTTGGAGAAATTCTACAGCCTCAACGCCCTGTTAAAAGGCAAAAAATTGTTGGCTAAAATGTTGAGGGACGAAAACAGCCAACGGTTTTTTGTCCTTATTTAACAGCTTGTTATGCTAAAAAACTAGACCAGCCTATGTAATCAAATGTTTCTCTAAACAGCCTTTCATCCACATGCCATTTGCTACCTAAGTTAACCTTACAATGATCTATACAACTTTGAATTGTTGCTTTTAAATCATCATTGCTAGCAGATGGATTGAAATTCTGAGTACAATAACTATCAGAAGTCATTATGAACTGCTTCTTGGGGGTTCTAACTTTTCTTTTTGCATCCGTTTGCCAGTATTCACAACGAATTTGGCTTTTACCTGATACATAAAAACGCAAGAATCCGATAATTTCATTATATTGCCAATCGCCACCATAATCTTTTATTGAGTATTCTGCTGACATAGGAGAGTTTTTTTCAATATGTTCGCGAAGTGACTCATTATATTTATCTTCTTTTAGTCGATAAATAGGGAGTTCAAATAGTTCTTTAGTTTTTAACATCGGCAATCTCTAAAGTTTGATTTGTAAGCCTAACGAGCCTGTAGAATTACTCGTTTTCTTGTAATTTATTATTGAAATAAACATTAACTGACTTTCAACAGTCATTCAATTGAAACCGCTGTTTTCATTGATAATATTTATTGCTTCGGGTGTTAGTGAGTTTGATACACTTTTGCAGGTGGTTACGGAGGGAAATACAGCGGTAAACGACTCTCTAGAGTCTATTAACTCAGACTATCTCTTAACTTTTCAATCTTATGCACCAGACAATACATTTGCCATTGGCTATTCACCTTCTCCTAGCCAAGTAAGGTGAACTTATTCATGCCCTTATTGACCGTGATATTGCCAAAGACGGGCTCAATTGCGCCCAATCGTTTACTGTATTGTCGCCGTCCGGCGCTGCTATCAATTTTTACCTTCATCTTGTCACTGTAGCTCATAACATTTGACGCACTGTCGTTTACAAATTGGACTTGTCGCCCTGTTAGCATGGGCGCTTTTCTCATGCATTGTTGCTGAAGTGGACAAGCTTTGCAGTCCTTTAAATACCCTGTAAAAACG
>NZ_JACJFI010000458.1 GCF_014164505.1 Shewanella sp. SG41-4
ATGGTTTTACATGAATTTCCAGAAGGCATAATTACTTATCTCTTATTAGTAAAAGGAGGGTTCAGTGAACGACAAGCGATGATACTTTCTTTTTTTGCAGCCGCATTAACCACCCCGCTAGGTATGCTTTTCTCATTTCCACTCATCAGTCAAATAGATAAACCAATGTTAGGTGCGTTGTTGTCCGTGTCAGCGGGTGCGCTAATTTATGTGGGTGCAACACATCTCTTACCTAAAGCTGAACAAGAACACAAAAAATACAGTTTTGTTGCATTGGGTGGCGGAATCTTGGTCGCTATTATAATTGTGTTATCAAAAGGTTGATTTCATTGTTGGTCCGTATTTAAATTATGTGATTTTGTTAAATGTGGCACCCATAATTCTTTCGCTAAACAATATGCTACGCTTTATTTACCTTTTTAAAATGGTAATTGAAGATTGCTAAATCAATACAAACTATCGTTAACTTGTAAGCGTCTGAGCAAGTACGTCTTCGGCTGCTCTTATTAATCCCCCTATCTTAACGACTGGCTATTATATCAGGCGTTAATATGCCTAAACGTTTACATGAAGATTGGGCTGATTTGATAAAATAATTGTCTGCCAGCGGCTTAACAATTACAGCCTTCAGTCGTCAACATAAGCTCTGCACCAGTGTCTTTTATGCTCACAAAAATCAGTATTGTTAATACTAGCACTCCAAAGATTGCGGCGTTTGTTAAGGCCATGGTGGCCACGCCGACAGTATGGCAGCCCAGGCAAACCGACTACTTAAGGGCAAACTATTGGTTTCAACATCAAACAGGTTTATGGACTTTTCCCTGCTCGTTGCCTGCAAGCGACTTGCTGGAGATTTCAAAAGGTCTAGAAGCATGTTGATGTTTCAATAACTTACCAGCGTATATCTGCACAACAGTTTCATTGGCTGCTGCCTAGCTTTGATGTATTGGGGCATCAACACGTTAGTGGCTTGAATTACAGTTAATTAATCACAATTGTGAAGGCTGTTTTTCATCATTAGATCATTGTTTCGCCCTTATCCAAGGAGCGTTTTGGTATAATTACACCATGAAATTAAGCCCTGACAACCTACCCAAAGACGTTGATTTACTTACGCAATTATTGCTTGAGAAGCTGGCGGCTAAAGACAATACTATCGAGTTGAGAGATGCTGAAATCGCTGAATGTAAACACTCGGTGCGGCGGTTACTTGAGCCATTTCGAATCGCACAATAACAGCGTTTCGGGACCAACAGTGAAAGCCATGATTAGCAAAGTGTGTTATTTAACGAAGCTGAAGTCACGGTAGATGAGCCAGTTGAATTAATGGCTGATGCTGATGTGTCAGTATCACTTAAACAATGGGCCAAGCGTAAATTATTGCCTAAAGACTTGTCGCGAGAAGTCATCATCCATGATATTAGTGATGAAGATAAACAATTTGATTACTGTGGACATCAGCTGGCGTTAATGGGACAAGATAGCAGCGAGAAACTTAAGTTTATTCCGGCACAAATCAGCGTGATTGAGCATGTTAGATTAAAATACAGCTGCAAGCATTGCGAGACAAAAAGCACTAAGGCCAATATTAAACAAGAGTCAGTGCCAGCGGGCACAAGACCGATTATCAAGGTTAAAAGTGAAGACATACTCGTCTTCTTAGAAAACCTCTGGTCACGAGAAACACTTGCACTATAAAACTATTGTTAATCAGTGCCTTATGGTGTTAATCGCACGTGATGGGTAACTGTACATCATTACGCTTATGTTCGTATCAGCATAATCTAAGAATTGGTTATTTAGCCAAACGCCCAACGGTGCACATGCGAGTGCCACACTTTACAGTATTGTGGAAATGGCAAAGGTAAATGGCCTAATTCCATTTGATTACGTCTGTGCGTGTCTTGATGAACTGCGCTAACTAGAGCCTGATATCGATAGCTTGTTGCCTTGGAATGTTAACAAATAAGTGTAGTTCGCTAAACGTACAAATTAAGCACCTTCACTTTACTGGTCATATTATGTTCTTACCAAATTAGGCGGGTGGCACAATAGTAAGCGAACAGGAATTGTTGGTTAGGAAGCTTTGTGGAAAGGATTGTTTGCACTGAACCCTTCTATAAGGTGCTAGATTTATGCAAAATCAGTTGCTGGAGTGTGGTGT
>NZ_JACJFI010000459.1 GCF_014164505.1 Shewanella sp. SG41-4
CTTATAGCATACTCGCAATATAAAAAACCATTAGCAAAAGCTAATGGTTTTTTATCATCAAGCCACAAATATTAGCCTGCTTTAATCATTTCATTTTCCTTATCAATAAAACGACCAACAATCGCTAAGACTAAATCAAACGCACCACAGACAAAGGACAGTTCTGCTGCCATAAAAATGATGAATCCCTAATACACTAGATATGCCAGCTAGAATGACTGCTATAGCATACTCCCCATCCAACTCAATAACCTGTTACTTATTAACAATCAACAAAGTAAACACTGCCAATATGTAAAGTGACATATTAGATACTGGCGTTACAGCTCATCACCCTCTTCCGCTTGCATACGCTCAACATCTTGCTTGGTGTATCCCATCGCTTCGGTGACATAGCAAATCTTCACCAGTTGGAACATTTGCACAAAAGAGCTAACCCGTCCTGCATGCATTTGTACATTTAATAATTCCATGGTGGCACCTGCATCATCGCCGGGTGATACTGTAGCGCTCAATTCAGATAACGACTGGTTATTAGCAGAGACCTCATCAATGAGATTGTTATATTCTGTGACGTTTTCTGGCGTATAACAGGTAGATGTTTCAGGTAATTGCGATAAAAACTGCTCATACTCTTTTACAAACAACCTAGCTTGCACCAACGTCTGCTCACCGAGTGCTTGTAATTCTTGCACCTTGCCACTTTGGAATACAGCCGACGCATTGCCAGAATCCATAAGCTGATTAAACTCTTGCATCAAGACTAGCTGCTTATCGGATAGCACTTTTGCATCTTGCGCTATGGGTTTGGTTTTAGCTTCAAATGCATCAATAGCAGCTTGGTTACTCGCCAATGCAGCAAAACTCATTGTGGTAATGGCAGTAGTAATGGCCACCAGTAAGCTGGCTTTTTTCATCATGTTCATCGATAACATCCTGTTAGTTGAATACTTGAAAACAATCAAGCCATATATGTTCATGTTAATTTTGCCATAGTCGACAATTTGGGGTGGCCATGTTTATTCTTAAACCAAATAACGAATATACAGTGAGTACAAGCCAAAGCCTGTCATACCTAGTAGAGCTATAGCCATCGGTATGAGTATGTAAAAACGCCATACCGCTGCTATTTTTGGGATTTGCGTCAACGTTGCACTGTAGCCGAGTTGAGACAGTGCAATAACAAATTTATTACTATCAAATGTTTGCCCGGCTAACGTAATGCTTTCACCGTGACTCACATCAATGTTTACTCTAAATACAAAAGGTCGCCTGTATTGCCTAAGGGTACTGTCACCATCGCCAGCTTTATACCAATTCCACTCAATATTAATTGATTTAATCGCAGACTTTTCTATCTGTCTAACTTGCTTGTCCTCAAAATACACTCTTGGAATAACAAGTGAATTCTCGCTGATAACAATCTCATTAGGATTCGATATCCCCTGTGTATAATGCTTATCGCAAATGAGCTTTCGCCTTACAGCAGACACAGCTACCCCAAATAGTGCAACCACTGTGGCCGCTACGATATTTTGGCTGGAATAAAGGATAAACAAGGCAGCCATAAAACTGATATAACTTGAAGCCCAGACTTGATGAAAGTATTGCCGAGGTAAAGGCAGCATAAACAGTGTGACGGGGTATTGTAATTTTATCGGGTCGTTAAATAGCTTAATCCCAATAAAGGCTTTTACGGTATCTTGGTCGAGCGAAACTGAACTAAAGGTTGGCCAATCTTTACGACTAACGCTATCAAATTGACCGACAACATTAATCCCCTGCGACATTAACTCTTTTCGACATTGTTGCACCAATGCGGGCAACTTATGTTGCTTCACTTTTAACGATATCGATATCGGTTCAGAAAATTGAGCTTGTTGACTCTCTTTAACATGCAAAATCACTTTATAAGTATTATGCACTTCTTTTAACTCAATATTTTTTATTATTGAGTAATCAACATCTTGTTGTTGAAGGGAATAAATGGATTTCCTCCCTAACTTGAAACCATGGAACCGTGTTAACACCTTGCGTGAGGCATCAAAGCACCATCGACATTGATAACTAAACGCTACCAACATCGACAATATACTGAGCATTAAACGCCCGACAGTTTCAGCCGAAAAAGAAAAGACACTTACCGCCAACACCAC
>NZ_JACJFI010000045.1 GCF_014164505.1 Shewanella sp. SG41-4
GAACCGATAGGTACTTTTAGTTAGTTGTCATTTTAAACGATACAAAAAAGCCCGTATCACCGAATTTCTAAGGGGGTGCGGGCTTTGTTATATTAACCGTTTAAGATTAATTAAAATGTCATTTCAGGTACATGGGCTGGCACCACTAACTTACCGGCCGTTTTGGATATAATCTCTTCAACAGACACACCAGGTGCACGCTCTAACAGATGGAAAGCGCCATCTTTAATTTCCATAAAGGCTAAATCTGTCATCACGCGTTTAATGCAACCATAACCGGTTAATGGCAGTTCGCATTTTGACAGTAATTTTGAGTTGCCGTATTTGTCTGCATGCATCATGGTGACAATAATATTGTCAGCGCCAGCAACTAAATCCATCGCGCCGCCCATACCTTTAATCAGCTTGCCAGGGATCATCCATGAGGCAATTGAGCCGTTAACATCAACTTCAAAGGCACCTAATACCGTTAGGTCAACATGACCGCCGCGTATCATGGCAAAGCTTTCTGCAGATGAAAAGAATGAAGCACCTGCAACGGCGGTTACCGTTTGCTTGCCGGCGTTGATAAGGTCTGCATCAATAGTCTCTTCAGTTGGGAACTCGCCCATGCCGAGCAAGCCATTTTCAGATTGCAGCATCACTTGCATGCCTTGTGGAATATAATTAGCCACAAGGGTAGGGATACCAATACCTAAATTAACGTAAAAACCGTCTTGTAATTCTTTTGCTACGCGCTGGGCGAGTTGTTCTCTGGTCAGTGCCATGGTGTTGTCTCCCTTATTTCGCAGCTTTGACGGTACGTTGTTCGATACGTTTCTCAAAGCTGGCTTTGATAACGCGATCAACATAAATACCTGGTGTATGAATGTGGTTTGGATCTAGCTCGCCTGGTTCAACAATTTCTTCTGCCTCAACGACGGTAATTTTACCTGCGGTGGCCATCATTGGGTTGAAGTTAGCGGCGGTTTTGCGAAATATCAAGTTACCCATAGTGTCGGCTTTCCACGCGCGAACTAAGGCAAAATCTGCCGTTAATGATTCTTCTAATACGTAATGACGACCTTTAATTTCACGGGTTTCTTTTCCGTCAGCAATTGGCGTTCCGTAACCTGTCGCGGTGAAAAATGCGGGAATACCTGCGCCGCCAGCACGAATTTTTTCAGCCAATGTGCCTTGTGGCGTGAGTATCACATTAAGCTCGCCTGACAACATTTGCTGTTCAAAGGTGGCATTTTCGCCAACATATGATGCAATCATGGTGGCAATTTGATGCTGCTTTAGTAATAGCCCTAAGCCAAAGTCATCAACGCCGGCGTTGTTTGATATGGCCGTTAAGCCTTTAACGCCAATTTTAACCATGTGGTTAATTAACCCTTCAGGGATGCCACATAAACCAAAGCCGCCGACCATAATGGTCATGTCATCTTTCAGTCCTGCTAGTGCTTCTTCATAGCTGTGGACGACTTTATTGAATCCTGCCATCTTGTTGTCCTTATCGTTATATTTATATCAACAGTTAGTGCCATGCTGCGCTAACCGTAGTCAGGTTGTTAGTATATGTGATTATGTTCTGATTGCATTTGCCACTTTAGACCCATTACTTCGGCCTAATGCGCGACTAATGTTGTCGCCAGCGAATGCCAGCTTAGCTAAGTCAATACCGGTATCAATTCCCATACCATGAAGCATGTAGACTAGATCTTCAGTGGCAAGATTGCCCGACGCACCTTTCGCGTAAGGGCAACCACCAAGACCTGCAACAGATGCATCAAATACGCTGACGCCAGTATCAAGACAGGCCAAAATATTGGCTAACGCTTGGCCGTATGTATCGTGAAAATGCAATGCTAACTTATTAACCGGAACCACCTTGGCCACGACTTCAACCATTTGCCGCGCTTTATTGGGGGTACCAATGCCTATGGTGTCGCCTAGTGATATTTCGTAGCAACCCATTTTATAAAGGATTTCAGATACTCTGGCGACTTCATTAACATCAATGTCGCCCTCGTATGGACATCCGAGTACACAAGACACGTAGCCGCGCACTGGGATATTGTGTTTTTTGGCGGCTTCCATCAACGGAATAAAGCGCTCGATTGACTCATCAATAGAGCAATTAATGTTTTTTTGACTAAAACTTTCTGATGCTGCGCCAAAAATAGCCACTTCATCTGCGCCAGCCGCTAACGCTAGTTCAAAGCCTTTTAGGTTAGGGGTTAATGCACTGTAAACCACACCAGCTTGTCGTTTGAGTTGCTGCAATACAGCATCTGAATCAGCCATTTGTGGTACCCACTTAGGTGACACAAAGCTGCCCGCTTCAATACGCTTAATACCTGCATCACCAAGTTGTTCGATTAACGTGAGTTTGTCTGCAGTGGTCACCAGCACTTCGTTCTGTAAACCGTCACGTGCGCCGACTTCAAAAATGCTGACTTTAGTAGGTAACATTTACGCTTCCTCGACGTTAGCTTCAGTGGCTAATGGTTCAACGTTTAATAGTTGTGCACCGTCACTCACAAGCTCACCGCTTTGGAAATAAAACTCGCTCACCACGCCATCAAACGGTGCTTCGATGGTGTATTCCATTTTCATGGCTTCCATCACTAATAACCCTTGGCCCGCTTTAACTTGCTCGCCCACTTCCACTAAATGAGTCACAACGGTGCCATTCATTGGGGCTTTAAGCTTATCGGCATGGTTGACTACTTCCTCAATAACTTGAGCTAAAATGGCTTTAAAGTGATAACTGCCAGAAGGTAAAAATAGCGTAAAGTCATCGCCTTGGTGGCTGACAGGTATTTTGCTCTTATGGCCATTAATCTCAGCTAAAAGTAAGTCGGCTTTCAGCTCACCGGCTAACGACAATACTTGGTCGTGTAAACACAATTGATATTGTTCGCCAACGGCAGTCAGTAACAAGTCATGCTGTTGTACTTCGGCTGATGCGTCAGTTAATAACGACACGCGATGCACGCTTGAGCTGTTGAGTCTAAAGCCGCTCACCAAGCCCCAAGGTGAATATGGGTCGGCGCTGTTTATGGCCAGAGCTTTTGCCGCTTGTTTACGTGACAGCACTTGATAAAGCCCTGCTAGCGCTAACGCTGTATCGGCTTCAATTGCGGCATCACCAATTAAGGTATCACCATAGCGCTCAATAAAGTCAGTACAGAAATCGGCAGCAGCAAACGCTGGATGTTCAGCAATATTGGCTAAAAACTCGATGTTATGTTTAAGGCCGCTGATTTGGTATGACTCAAGTGCATGCACTAAACGTTGTAGTGCGCGAGGGCGTGATTCGTCCCATACAATCAGTTTAGCGATCATAGGGTCATAAAAATTGCTGATGACATCATTTTCACGGATACCAGAATCGATTCGCACGTGACGATTTTGTTCCGGTTCACGCAAAAAGTTTAGCTTGCCGCTGGCAGGTAAAAATTCGTTTTGTGGATCTTCAGCGTAAATTCGCACTTCAAATGAGTGACCATGAATGCGCACTTCATCTTGGCGCAACGGCAATTCAGCACCACTGGCGACCAGTAATTGCCATTTGACTAAGTCTTGGCCTGTGACCATTTCAGTAACAGGATGCTCCACTTGCAAACGGGTATTCATTTCCATGAAGTAGAAGCTGTTGTCGGTATCGAGTAGAAACTCAACGGTACCTGCGCCGACATAATCAATCGCTTTGGCAGCTGCAACCGCAGCGTTGCCCATCTGAGCTCTTAGCTCGTCTGACAAACCGGGGGCTGGTGCTTCTTCAACCACTTTTTGATGGCGACGTTGAATAGAGCAATCACGATCCGATAAGTAAATAGCGTTACCTTGAGTGTCGGCGAAAACTTGTACTTCAACATGACGAGGTTGACGCAAGTAGCGTTCCATCAACAGTTTATCATTACCAAATGACGAGCTGGCTTCACGACGCGCTGATTTAACCGCTTCAAGGATTTCGCCTTCGTTTTCTACGATACGCATCCCTTTACCGCCACCACCATAGGCCGCTTTAATTAATAGCGGAAAGCCAACGGCTTTAGCTTCGGCAATCAAGGTTGCGTCTGTTTGGTCGTCGCCATGATAACCCGGTACTAATGGCACATTGGCTTTTGACATGATTTCTTTGGCTGCACTTTTGCTACCCATCGAATCAATTGCATCACTGCCAGGGCCAATAAAGGCGATGCCATTTTGCTCACACTTACGGGCAAATTCGGCATTTTCAGATAGAAAACCGTAACCCGGGTGGATGGCTTCTGCCCCCGACTTTTTGGCTATTTCGATAATTAAATCGGCTTTTAAATATGAGTCAGCAGGCGCACTGCCGCCTAAGTAAAACGATTCATCGGCCATGGCTACATGGCGGGCATCTTTGTCGGCATCAGAATAAAGAGCGATGGTGCGAACACCCATGGTTTGAGCCGTTTTAATAATACGGCAAGCAATTTCACCACGGTTAGCAATCAGTAATTTGGTAAACATTATTGGGCTCCTTGTGGATCAGATATAGCGGCTTGCCAAGTAGGCGTACGTTTTTCAAAGAAGGCATTAAGGCCTTCTTGGCCTTCATCTGATACACGAATACGAGCAATTTGCTCGCTGGTAAAATTGAGCGTAGCGTTATCAATTACGCCATTTTCTAAATGCGACACGAGATTTTTTGCCCATGCCATGCCTTGAGGACTGTTGGCATTAAATGCGGCGATAAAGGGGGCTGAAGCAGCATCTAAGTCGTCGTTAATTTCGTGAATAACTTGATGAGTTAAGGCTACGTCAGCACTAAATCGTTCAGCGGTCAGCATAAAGCGACGCGATTGACGATTCCCCATAGTACGAACCACATACGGGCTAATAACTGCTGGAATAAGCCCTAGCTTGACTTCGCTTAAGCAAAAGCTTGAACGAGTGTTAGCAATGGCGATATCGCAACAACAAATTAGTCCTAAAGCGCCACCAAAGGCCGCGCCTTGTACTAAGGCAATAGTTGGTTTTGGAAACTTGTCTAACACGTGCATCAGCTTGGCAAGCTCATGGGCATCAGTCAGATTTTGTTCAAAGTCCATTTTTGCTTGTTTGCGCATCCAATTGAGGTCGGCGCCAGCACTGAAGTTTTTACCATTAGCACGCAAAATCAACATATTGCATTGACTGTTACTGGCAAAGCTTTCGATAGCCTGGATCATCTCGCTAATCATCACTTCATCAAAGGCATTATGCACTTCAACGCGGTTTAAAATGAGCTCTGCCACCCCTTTTCCTAGACGGCATTCAATGAACTTATATTGGTTTGATAACATTATTTATTACTCCTTATTAGCTGAATTAACCGCACAATTACATGCGGAACACCCCAAAGCGGGTGTCTTCAATAGGAGCATTTAATGCTGCCGATAAGGCTAAGCCGACCACATCACGCGTTTGTGCAGGGTCGATAATGCCATCATCCCAAAGACGGGCACTGGCATGATACGGATGCCCCTCTTTTTCGTATTGCTCTACAATCGGCTTACGGAAAGCTTGTTCGTCTTCTGCTGACCATTCAACCCCTTTACGAGCTAAACCATCGCGGCGCACTGTGGCTAACACGCCAGCAGCTTGTTCTCCGCCCATTACCGAAATTCGTGCGTTTGGCCACATCCACATCATGGTCGGTTCAAACGCGCGGCCACACATGCCGTAGTTACCTGCGCCATAACTGCCACCGATAATCACAGTAAACTTAGGCACGTTGGCGCAAGAAACCGCGGTCACCATTTTGGCGCCATGTTTTGCAATGCCTTCGTGTTCGTACTTTTTACCCACCATAAAGCCGGTAATGTTTTGTAGGAATAACAGCGGAATTTTACGTTGGCAACACAGTTCAATGAAGTGAGCGCCTTTTTGGGCCGATTCCGAAAACAAAATGCCGTTATTGGCCACAATTCCTACTGGATAACCATGTATACGGGCAAAACCACACACTAAGGTTGCACCGTAGTTGGCTTTAAATTCGTCAAAGTCAGAGTCATCAACCACACGGGCAATGACTTCTTTTACGTCAAACGGCTTTTTAAGATCGGTACCAACAATGCCGTACAATTCATGGATATCGAATTGTGGTGGTTTGACTGGGCTTAATAAGCTTTTGATTTCTTTTTGATGATTAAGTCGCAGTACTGCACGGCGAGCAAGCTCAAGCGCGTGATCGTCATTTTGGGCTAAATGATCGGCAACACCGGATATTTTGGTGTGAACGTCTGCACCACCAAGCTCTTCGGCACTCACTTCTTCACCGGTAGCCGCTTTAACTAATGGCGGACCTGCTAAAAAGATAGTGCCTTGATCTTTGACAATAATTGATTCGTCAGCCATCGCAGGAACATAAGCACCGCCAGCGGTACACAAGCCCATTACTACCGCAATTTGCGGAATGCCTTTAGCTGACATCTGTGCTTGGTTATAGAAAATTCGGCCGAAATGATCGCGATCTGGAAATACTTCATCTTGGCGAGGTAAATTCGCGCCACCAGAATCGACTAAGTAGATACACGGTAAGTGACAACGGCTGGCGATGTCTTGCGCACGTAAATGCTTTTTCACGGTAATAGGGTAATAAGTACCGCCTTTTACTGTGGCGTCGTTGGCAATAATCATGCACTCAATACCACTGACTCGACCAATACCGGCAATGACGCCTGCGGCAGGGACTTCTTCATCGTAGACTTCATAAGCAGCAAATTGCGATATTTCTAAGAAGGGGGAACCTGGGTCGAGCAGCTTTTCTACGCGTTGACGCGGCAATAACTTACCACGAGATAAATGGCGCTCTAAGGCGACTGGGCCGCCACCTTGTTCGATTTTTTTTAGTTTTTGTTGAAGATCATCGACCAATAACGCCATGCTGTCTGACTTGGCTTTAAATTCGTCACTGCGAGGATTGATACGGCTGCTCAGTTGCGTCATTTCTATATCCTTAATGAAGCAAAAAATAGGGGGGCTTGAGTAAGGCGACACGGCACGCTTGATATGTCGCCTTGGTGATGCAAGTACTGGTTACTTTGACTCGTTAAACAATTCGCGACCAATTAACATACGGCGAATTTCTGAGGTGCCTGCACCAATCTCGTAAAGCTTAGCGTCACGTAACAAACGGCCAGTTGCGTATTCATTCACATAGCCATTTCCGCCGAGTAATTGAATGGCATCTAACGCCATTTTAGTGGCAAGCTCTGCGCTGTATAAAATCGCGCCAGCGGCATCTTTACGGGTAGTTTCACCGCGGTCACATGATTTAGCCACACTGTAAACATAAGCGCGTGCAGCGTTCATACCCGTGTACATATCGGCTAACTTGCCTTGCACCAATTGGAATTGACCAATCGATTTACCGAATTGTTCGCGTTCATGAATGTAAGGCACCACGATGTCCATGCAGGCAGACATAATACCTAATGGGCCACCAGACAAAACAACACGTTCGTAATCAAGGCCACTCATTAACACTTTTACGCCATTATTTAGGCCGCCTAAGATGTTCTCTTCTGGTACTTCACAGTCTTCAAATACCAGTTCGCAAGTGTTTGAACCGCGCATACCTAGCTTGTCTAATTTTTGTGCTTGAGTAAAACCTTTAGACCCACGTTCAACGATAAACGCAGTAATGCCATGTGCACCTTTTTCGATGTCGGTTTTGGCGTAAATAACATAGGTGTGGGCATCTGGACCGTTGGTGATCCACATTTTATTGCCGTTAAGGATGTAGCGGTCACCTTCTTTGCGAGCATTCAGTTTCATTGAAACCACATCTGATCCCGCATTAGGTTCGCTCATCGCAAGTGCACCAATGTGCTCACCACTGACTAGCTTAGGTAAATATTTTGCTTTTTGAGCGTCATTACCATTACGATTAATTTGGTTTACACATAAGTTTGAGTGAGCGCCATAACTTAACCCAATAGAGGCTGATGCGCGGGAGATTTCTTCCATTGCGACAACGTGCGCAAGGTAACCCATGTTGGCTCCACCATATTGTTCATCAACAGTGACACCTAATAAGCCCATATCGCCAAGTACTGGCCATAATTGATTAGGGAACTCATTGTCGATATCGACTTGGGCAGCCATAGGCGCAATTTCGTTGGCGGCAAAACCGCGAACAGCGTCGCGTAACATGTCAACATCTTCACCTAAACCAAAGTTTAAGCTGGTATATAAATCGCTCATTTGCATATGTCCTGTTGAATTTTATTGTCGTCTGGTAAACATTTTTTGCCAACGCTTTTATGTGCGTTTTTGGCAGTAGGAAAAATGTTGTTGGCCTTATTGAGTCAGCCATTTTTTTATTGAGTTTTATTTGGCTTTTTTAGCCGAGTTGTCGGCAAGCGCCGCTTTGCATTGTTGTTCGGCTGAATTGAGTTCCATTAACACTACTTTAATGTCGTCCATTTGCTGCTGTAGAGCCGATTTTTTCTCGTTAACTAAATCAAGCATAGTTTGTAGTTGAGTTGAGCTGCTTTTATCCGCGTCGTAAAGTTCAAATAAACGTCTTGTTTCTGCCAATGAGAAGCCAAGACGTTTGCCGCGTAATATGAGTTTTAAGCGCACTCGGTCTTTCAGGCTGTAAATTCGGGTTTGCCCGCGACGCTTAGGTTTAATCAAGCCTTGGTCTTCGTAAAAACGAATACTGCGGGTGGTGATATCAAATTCTTTTGATAAGTCACTGATTGAATATGTTGATTGAGGAATGTGGGTTGTGCTCATCATGTCACCAAAAGTGTTTCTTTTGATGCAAGATATATGAAGTTTACGTAAAGGTAAAGTTTGCTAGGTGGTTTTCCGTTTTATGCCTGTTAATTTTGATTGCCACTTGAAAGGTGATTATACATTAACCTATTGTTATTTAGTATATTTTATCTTTAGTGGTATTTGGTGTGGCGAAGTTAAACACTCGATTGAAACTAAAGGTTTTTTTATTGATTTTAATGGGTGTTATCCCTTGGTCTAATAGGGCTATTTAATGAATTCTGCTCATAATCACTGTAATACAAGTTGATTAACGGAGAACAATATGGCTGATGTAGGACTATCAATGCACGCACAATCGATAGCCGAACCTGAAGTGTTTTGGCAACAAGCGGCAAAATCCATTCATTGGGATGTTGCGCCAAAAAAGGTATTAGATGACAGCGACAAACCGTTTTATCGTTGGTTTGCTGATGGTAAGATGAACACCTGCTTCAATGCCGTTGATCGCCATGTATTAGCTGGGCGAGGCGAGCAAACTGCAATTCACTATATTAGTCCTGTGACGCACAACGAATACTCTATTAGCTATCAATCTGTGTTGGCTCAAGTTAAACGCTTGGCTGGATTGATGGTGTCTCTTGGCGTCGAAAAAGGCGACCGAGTGGTTATTTATATGCCAATGGTGCCTGAAACCGCCTATGCCATGCTGGCATGTGCACGGATTGGTGCGATTCATTCTGTGGTGTTTGGTGGTTTTGCTGCCAATGAGCTTTCTACGCGTATCAATGATGCGAAACCTAAGTTAATTCTGTCTGCTTCATGCGGCATTGAACCTTCTGGTGTCGTACCGTACAAACCTTTACTCGATGACGCATTATCTCAAGCGCAACATCAAGTCGAACATTGCATAATTTTGAATCGAACTGAATTCCAAGCGCAATTACAGTCGCCAAGAGATCTTGATTGGTACAGTGCGTTGGTGGATGCTCCTGATGCTGATTGCGTGTCTTTGGATGCCACAGATCCTTTATATGTTTTATATACCTCAGGTACCACAGGGCAACCTAAAGGTGTCGTGCGCGACAATGGCGGCCATGCAGTCGCATTAGCGTGGTCGATGAAACACATTTATGACATTGGGGTAGGTGATGTTTTTTGGGCAGCATCTGATGTTGGCTGGGTAGTAGGGCATTCATATATTGTTTATGGGCCACTACTTGTGGGTGCGACGACCATTATGTACGAAGGTAAGCCTATTGGTACGCCTGATGCGGGTGCATTTTGGCGTATTATCGAGCAAAAAAAGGTTCGTAGCTTTTTCACTGCACCAACTGCAATTCGTGCTATTAAACGTGAAGATCCAGAAGGCGAGTTCATTAAACAATTTGATTTAACTTGTCTTAAACAGATGTATTTAGCGGGGGAGCGTTGCGACCCAGATACCTTAAACTGGAGTCAGCGTCAGTTAGGTAAACCTGTGATTGACCATTGGTGGCAAACTGAAACCGGTTGGCCAGTCGCTGCAAACTTGATGGGAACCGATCCTATAGAGATTAAAGCCGGATCGCCTGCGCGTGCAGTACCAGGATATCAAGTAGAAATTCTTGATGCGATGGGGCAACAAGTGGCGCCTAATGAAAGCGGTAATGTGGTGATAAAGCAACCTCTACCCCCTGGCACATTAACGACCTTGTGGCAAAATGATAAACGCTATATCGACAGTTACTTGTCTATGTATCCTGGTTATTACTTAACCGGAGATGCGGGTTACGTTGATGAAGATGGTTATTTATACATTATGAGCCGAATCGACGACATCATAAATGTTGCCGGACACCGTTTATCCACAGGTCGATTTGAAGAGGTTCTGTGTCAGCATGAAGCGGTAGCCGAGGCGGCGGTAATTGGAGTGCAAGATAAACTAAAAGGCCAGGTGCCTCTTGGATTAGTCGTACTTAAAAACGGCGTTACCTTGTCAGATGAAGCTCTTTATAAAGAGTTACTTGCACTAGTACGTCATGAAATTGGCCCAGTGGCTTCATTTAGGCTAGTAAGTGCTGTGCAAAAGTTGCCTAAAACCCGCTCTGGAAAAATATTACGCGCCACAATGCGTAAAATTGCTGACAATCAAGAGTACACCATGCCAGCAACGATTGAAGACCCGCAAACCTTAGATATAGTCCGAAATGCGTTGACTAGAATGGGTTATGCTAATGCACTAACTTCTGAATTAACATGATGTTACTCTTCAATAAGTCACTGTAGTATAAGACGCGGTGATTGTTAATCGAAACCATAAAAACTCGGTGTTTTTATGGTTTTTTCTATTGTGACAAGATGTTATCTCCTAATAAACAGATTGGGCATACATTGTAAAAAACAGCGTTTCCGCATTTTGTGACTGGTAATTTAGTTACAAGAATCGCTATAATTGCCACCCAAATGGATTCGCACTACGCGATTAATCTCTGTGACCTGTGGAAACATACACTATGAATAACCACACCCAACAATCTCACGTCGGCGTTATCGGCCTTGGTGTTATGGGCAAGAACCTCGCATTAAACATTGCTGACAACGGCTACCATGTTGCAGTTTTCGATTTAGACACTCCAAAAGTCAACGCCGCTGTGGCTCAAGAAGAAAGTGAGCGTAAAGCCGGTACGGCACCGCGCATGCAGTCATGTAATAATCTTACAGAAATGCTGGCTAAATTAGTTGAACCTCGAGTGATTGTTTTATCTGTGCCTGCTGGTGGGCCTGTTGACGGTGTGTGTAAATCGTTAATCGAAGCTGGTATTGAAGCCAATGATATCGTTATTGATACGGGTAACAGCCTTTGGACCGACACGGTAGAACGCGAAGCTCGTTATAAAGATCAGTTTGTTTTCTTTAGTTCTGCAGTGTCTGGTGGTGAAGTCGGTGCCCGTTTTGGTCCATCTCTCATGCCCAGTGGCGATGAAAAAGCATGGCGTTATGTTGAACCAATTTGGAAAGCCATTGCTGCAAAAGTGGATTCTGTAACAGGTTTACCGATTGAGCGTTTTGAGCCTGGCAATCCAGTAACCGAAGGTGAGGCATGTACAACTTATATTGGCCCTGCTGGTGCTGGTCATTACGTTAAAATGGTTCATAACGGCATTGAATATGCGGATATGCAGCTTATTTGCGAAGCTTACCAATTACTCAGTGATGGTTTAGGCATGTCTGCCCATGACATAGGTGATGTTTTCATTGGTTGGAATAAAGGTATTCTTAACAGCTACCTTATGGGGATTAGTGCTGAAGTCTTACAACAAGACGATCCCTTAACTGGCAAGCCGTTAGTTGAAATGATTTTAGATAAAGCAGGCCAAAAAGGCACTGGTTTATGGACTGCAGTGAGCAGCTTGCAAATTGGTTGCCCAGCACCAACGATTGCAGAAGCTGTTTATGCACGCGCTGTGAGTACTCAGAAAAACTTGCGTATGCAGTTAAGCTCGAAGTTAGCAGGACCTGCACCAGTCAGTTTTAGTGATGCTGAAAAAGCTGAGTTTATTGCTAACCTTGAAGATGCATTATATTGCGCTAAAGTGTGCTGTTATGCTCAAGGTTTCCAGTTGATGGCGATGAATGCTAAAGAGCAGAATTGGTCTTTAGATTTTGCTGAAATTGCTAAAATTTGGCGAGCGGGTTGTATTATTCGAGCGACATTCTTGCAGTCTATTACTCAGGCTTATCAGGAAGATGCAAACCTAGCAAACTTATTAATGGCTGACACCTTCAGCCAGACATTGTCGCAAAAACACCTTAACTGGCGTAAAACAGTTGCAGCCTCTGTTATGCAAGGCATTCCTGCACCTTGTATTAGTTCGGCTATTGCCTATTACGACAGTTACCGCAGTGAGACATTACCCGCTAATTTATTACAAGGTCAGCGCGACTTTTTCGGCTCACATACTTTTGAGCGCACCGATAAACCGGCTGGTGAGAAATACCATTTGGATTGGAGTGCAAAGCAACGCACTTTGTCTAAGGTGTAATTACGCTTACGTTAAAAAAGGCGCTTCATTTTACAATGAAGCGCCTTTTTTATTTAGCTAAGGAAAATGGTTAGGTTAGCGAAAAGTACAATCCAATGCTAAATAAGACGCTAAAAATCATCGTCAATTTAGCTGTTTGTCCAAGGATCGGATTTAATGCTTCACCTGAGTTATCGTAAAATTCGCGGCTGAGATTACGCGCAATGATTAATGATGCTCCCGATAATAATACAGGTAATCCATCGAGCGACCCGAGCAAGAATCCCGCGATAATGATACCAAATGGTAAGTAGACAAAACTTTGGTACAACACTTTAGCTTGTGCTTCACCAATTCGTACCGCAAGGGTATTTTTACCTGCTTTAGTGTCGGTAGAAATGTCTCTAGTATTGTTGACCAGCATGATGGCCGCATTAAAAAAGCCAATAGCACAGCCAAGTAACCACGCTGTCATAGTGGTGGTTCCTGCTTGTAAATAGTAACTGCCAACGACGGCGACTAAGCCGAAAAATACAAATGCAGCAATTTCGCCTAATCCATGTGACGCAAGTGGGTAGGGGCCTCCGCTATAACACAACGCGCCCAATATAGAGGCCGCTGCAAGAATGGCAATGGGCCAGCCACCGTGAACGATCAGTAATGAACCCACTAATAGTGATGTAATAAGGCAACCGATCATGGCGTTTCGAACTGATGAAGGCGCAAGTATGCCGCTTTGAGTGACTCTTGTTGGACCGAGACGCTCTTCGGTGTCGATACCATTCTTAAAGTCAAAGTAGTCATTAGCGAGATTAACTGAAATTTGCAATAATACCGCACATAGCATTGAGGTGAAGGCGATGAGTAAGCTAAATTGTTCGAGCCCAATCGCGAGCATGTTTCCGATCAATAATGGACCGATTGCCGCCGGTAAGGTGCGGGGACGGATAGCCATAAACCATGATTGCATTGAGCTAGGTTGCATAATATTGTGAGACACACTGTTGATTAGTCATGTCTAATAGCATACCAAATATTCAATTAGGCTGCAGATATGAATATTTGCGTTGCATCACTATTTTGTGATTTGTCACAAGATGACGTTAATTCAACTATTACCATAGAATAAGCTAGAAAACATCAGCTTAACTAAGGTAACCTTAACGTTAATCCAAGTTGTAGAGAAGGTGTTATGAGTCAGGTATTAAACGATTTATTGTCATTGTTGTCACTTGAGAAAATTGAGTTAGGTCTGTTTCGCGGCCAGAGTCAAGATTTAGGTTTCGGACACGTGTTTGGTGGCCAAGTGATGGGGCAAGCGTTAAGTGCTGCAAAACAAACGGTTAGTGAAGACCGTCATGTCCATTCTTTACACTCATACTTTTTACGAGCAGGTGACGAAAAGCTACCGATTATTTACGATGTTGAAAATATGCGCGACGGAGGAAGCTTTAGTGCGCGTAGAGTGAAAGCGATTCAGAAAGGTCGGCCTATTTTTTATATGACCTGTTCGTTCCAAACGGTTGAAGAAGGCTTTAATCATCAAGATGTCATGCCCGATGTGCCAGGACCTGAAGGTTTATTGAATCAACAAGAACTTGCAGTGACCATGCGTGATAAAGTACCTGCGAAAATGCTTGAAAAATTTATGGCAGACTCTCCGATTGAAATGCGTTTAGTTAACCCCGTTCATCCTATCGCGCCAAACACCACAGAGGCAAAAGGGTATGTATGGCTACGTGCCAATGGGCAAGTACCATCGGATCACAGTATTCAAGAGTATTTACTCGCTTACGCATCGGATTTTAATTTTTTAGCCACAGCAACTCAGCCCCATGGCGTGTCTTTTTTAACACCGGGTATGCGTATGGCCACCATTGATCACGCTATGTGGTTTCATCGCCCATTTAATATGGGGGAATGGCTCTTGTACTGTATTGATAGCCCCAATGCAGGTGGAGGACGAGGATTTGTTAAGGGGCAGTTTTTTGATCAGCAAGGACGTCTTGTGGCTTCTGCCACGCAGGAAGGTTTAATCAGAATGACCAAATAGGACGCTAACATGTTAATAATTAAGAAATGGATACAGTTCGCCGTTGTCACTTTGATTGCCATCATACTGAATGGTTGTGTGACGATAGAGCCTGAAAAACCAGTGATTGTAAATGGTTATGCAGGTTATGCAGAAAAAATTGCCTTGCCACAGGGGTGTAAAATTAACATTGCATTAATCGATTTTAATACTCCAGGGGCGATTATTTCTCAAAAAAACTTTGATATTGCCAGAGCCCCAGTTCCATTTAAATTCACCTTACCAGCAGAGTTAGTCAAAAGTGGTGTTGATTACGGTATTGTGGCAATGATCACTTATCAAGGTAATGCTATTTTTCAAACTTATGATAAGTTCCGTGTGATCAATAACGGTCAATTTACTACTCAAGTGTTAATGAAACGCGTTAAATAGCCACTTCGTAATCAAGCTCACAAACTCTTATGCCCGTCATTGATCTATATATGTGGCGGGTAGTAATCTGTTTTCTATCCTAATGTGCTGTTTAGGTTGTTTATGACAGAGTTAACTCAGACTTATCGTTCGCATGCACAAACGCGTTTAATTTGGGCCTTGTGTATCGCTTCTATGGTGATTTACATTAATTTGTACGCAGTACAAGGCATGCTGCCTTCTATAGCGGAACATTTTGATGTGTCCGGTGCACAAGCTACTTTGGTGTTATCAGTTACCAGTTTCACCTTAGCATTTTCATTGCTTTTTTATGCGGTTTTATCTGACAGGATAGGGCGTTTGGCTCCTATTGTGGTGAGTTTATGGCTACTCGCAGGCTCTAATATTTTATTAATATTTGCCCAAACATTCGATGAACTATTATGGGTGCGCTTACTGCAGGGAATTTTGTTGGCTGCAGTACCAGCGATTTCGATGGCTTATTTTAAAGAGCAATTGGCTCCCTCTTTTATGCTCAAAGCTGCTGCCGTATACATTATGGCTAACAGTATAGGTGGTATTGCAGGACGAATTTTTGGTGGATTAATGGCACAAAACTTGTCTTGGAAGTCGTCTATGGGGTTGATATTTTTGGTAACCTTAATGGGTGTGGCATTGGTAACGTATTTATTGCCGCGCAAAGAAATTAAACCCACAGTGGTTAAGCAAAAAGTCTCTTTGCGGCACAAAGTAAAACAAGACATAGATGGTTTTATGTTCCATCTTTCTGATCCGCAGATGCGCCTCGCTTATGCGATTGGTGGCTTAGCATTTATGATGATGGTCAATCAGTTTAGCTTCATTCAGTTGCATATTATGGCTGAACCTTATGGTTTGAGTCGCTTTAATGCCACGTTGGTATTTTTATGTTATTTAAGTGGCACTTTTGCTTCTTACTTGTCGGCTAAATGGATTATGCGCTATGGCTCGATGCCATTATTTAGAGTGGCGTTATGTTTAATGGTCGCAGGCACGTTGTTGACTTTGGTGGATACATTGACTGCCATTGTGGTGGGCTTTTTGATCAGTGCCTGTGGGTTTTTCTTAACCCATAGTTGTTGTAATTCGTTTGTGGCTATTCGTGCTACCAGTCATCGTGCTAAGGCAACGTCGCTGTATTTATGTTGCTACTATCTTGGTGCGTCCCTAGGCGGGCCTTATCTAATGATATTTTGGCATAAAGCGGAATGGAATGGAGTGGTTGTAGGGTCTATGAGCCTTTTGGCGCTGCTGTTGGTTGCTGTCTGGCGTTTAGGGGTACATCAACAACAGGTTATTGATGTACCGGTACCCGATTAACTCTCGATAAACTGTTTACGGTCTAGGTCAAATTTACGCATTTTGTCGTACAAGGTTTTACGAGGTAATTCGAGCTGTTCCATGGTCAATTTGATGCTGCCTTTATTGTGGCTTAATGCTTCTTCAATCAACATTCGCTCAAAAAACTCTACTCGTTGCTGAAGCGACATGCTGGTGTGTATTGTGGTGTGGTTTTCTAAACTACCCGCAAAAGCGGCCTCTGCACCGAGTAACACATAACGTTCTGCTAAATTGCGCAATTCACGTACATTACCTGGCCAGTCGTGAGAGGTCAGCACCATAGTCTGTTGTGCATTTAATGCTATGAGTGCTTTATGGTAACGGGCTGAAGCAATCCTGGCAAAGTGTAAAAACAGTAATGGAATGTCTTCTCGGCGATCTCGTAGTGGAGGGATGACAATGGTCACGAGGTTAAGACGATATAATAAATCTTGTCTGAACTTTCCTTCTTCACAAAGCTGTTGCAAGTTTAATTTTGTTGCGGCAATGACTCTGATATCTAAATTAATTGGTGTATTCGATCCTAATCGTACGACTTTACGATCTTCCAATACACGTAATAATTTAACCTGTAAGGCCATAGGAGTGCTTTCTATTTCATCCAGAAGTAGCGTGCCACCATTAGCATATTCAAAGTTACCGATCCGGCGTTTGTCTATGCCAGTGAAAGCGCCGGATTCCGCACCAAAAAGTTCACTTTCAATGAGGTTTTCAGGGATTGCACCGCAATTAATGGCGACAAAATTGGCTTTGTTACGATAGCTGTGGTCATGTAGATATCGGGCGACAAGTTCTTTACCTGCGCCGGTTTCACCTTCAATCATAATATCTGCAGGTGTGTCGAGCACTTGGTCGATAAGATGGCGCATTTTCATCACACCAGGACTACTGCCTAAAATACGTGGGCCAGGAGCTATATGCGATTCAAGTTCACGTTTAAGTTTTCGGTTCTCTAGTGTTAGTGCACGCTTATCTAACGCGCGTTTAGTCACATCGAGTATATGTTCGTTGTTAAATGGTTTTTCAATAAAGTCGTAAGCACCTTTTTTGAGTGCGTCTACCGCCATGGCTATGTCACCAAAACCTGTTAATAGTACTACAGGTAGGTCACTGTCTTGTTGTTTCAGTTGTTGCAACAAACTCAAACCATCGAGTTGCGGCATATTGACATCAGAAATCACTATTCCTGGCCAGTTAGCGGTAATGTGGCTGGAGATAGATTGCGGGTTTGTAATCGCCAACGCGTTAATATTTTCTAGTTTAAATAACTGCTGTAACACTATGCCTATATGAGGTTCATCATCAACAATAATAACTTGGTAACTGTTGATGTCTTGTAATTGAGTCACGTTTACACTTCCTCACGTAAATAAAGTGGCAAAATGATATGGAAAATCGCACCACCGTCTATTGCGTTATCAACGGTAATAGAACCTTGCATTGATTCGATAATTCTCTGCGAGATAGACAATCCTAAGCCCAGTCCTTGACGCTCACTGGTGGTGTAGTAAGGTTCAAAAATTTTATTCATTTGGCTTTCTCTCACGCCAGGGCCACTGTCTTGGATGCTTATATTCACCTTGCTGTCGCAATAGACTTTGATTTGCAATTGTCGCTCAGTGGATTGATGCATAGCAACGATAGCATTGCTAATAAGGTTAACCAGTACTTGTTGTAATCTGACGCTATCGCCCCATATCTGGCATTTGCCCGTTAATAATTTCAGTGACAACTTAACGCCTTGTTTATCCATTTCAGGTTGAACAATGGTAAGTGCTTGCTCAATTGATTGATTAATTTCAGTGGCGTTGTCTTTACCCTGAGATTTACGTGTAAAGCTTTTAAACTGACCAATAATATCCGCAAGCCTATCGGTTAGTTCTATCATGATTTTGATATTGCTACTGGCATCTTCAATCATATTACGGCCAATAAAGGTTTGAGTGTTTTGTGCGTAGCTGCGCAGAGCGGCCAGCGGTTGATTGAGTTCATGGTTTATGCTGGCGGAAAGACTGCCTATGACTGTGAGTTTCGCCGCTTGGATGAGCTCGTCTTGAGTGTCTTTTAATTGAGTGTTGGCTTGTTCAAGATCTAAAGTTCGTTCTTTTACGCGTTGTTCAAGTAGATTTTGAGCTTGGCGCATTCTGCGTAAATTTTTACGGCGTTCGATGCTGTAAAGTATAAAAAGTGCTAATAATAAATACAGTGTGGCTGCCAATAGCATTATTGGCGGTAACGATTCATACAAGGGTTTCATTGGTGTCAGAATATGAACATTCCAGTCGGCATTAGGCATCAATTGATGACGTTCAAGGTATTTTTCTTGACCTTCAAATGATGATATTTTATATACCTGAGTAGTTTTAGAATTAGCGAGTATAAAACGTGGGCTTACACTAATTTCACCAATGGGTCTGTTGGCATAGCGCTTTGATGAATTTAATGCAAAACGTTTAGCCTGCGTCAGTGGCGTCAATGAATTAAATCGCCAACTGTCGGTACTTGAAAGAAACACGATATTGTCAGGGTCGCTGATCATAAACTCATATTGGCTTGCTATGGCAATGCCACTACTTTGTTGTTCAATCAAACTTATATCCACTTTTACAACCACGACACCCAATACCACTCCTTTATGATATACCGGATTAGCAAAGTAGAAACCGCGCTTATTTGATGAGGTACCGACTGCATAATATCGTCCAGACTTTCCTGATATAGCATCAATAAAGTAGGGCCTGAATGAATAATCATGATTTATAAAAGAGTTGGGTACATCCCAATTGCTGGCGGCAATAGCAACTCCGAGCGCATCGGTGAGATAAATATCTGACGACTCTGTAACTTGCTGTAATTCAGATAAATAAGCGTTAAGTTTTTCAATTGTTTGAGGATTGCGTTGATCAAGTAATCCTTGCTCTAAGATGGGGTTTTGCGCGAGCACTGCGGGAATATTTTCGTAGTGTGAAAGGGCGTTATCAATAAAAATTACCAGTTCATTGATTTGCTTTTCAGATTGTTCAGCAATGGACTTTGTGCCCTGTTCAAGTAAATACCAATACGTAACTTTTAGGGTCAGTAATAACCCGATGATGAGCATGATGCTCAGTACAATTTTACGTTTTTTGGTAGTCGAGAATGAAAGCATGCATATTCCCAATCGGTAATAGTTATGATGATTATTGAGCATGTGTAAAAAAACGAGCCTTAATAAATTAAGGCTCGTCTATAATACGCGAATTATCAAATTAATAGCCGTTTAATTTGTCTATATACTCAGGTAAAAATAGTGAAATTTGAGGAATATAGGTAATCAACATCAAGAAACCGAGTAACAATACCAGCCAAGGCAGGCACGATTGAATTACCCACCCCATACTTTTTCCTGTTATTCCTGCAGTGACAAACAGATTGAGCCCTACAGGCGGTGTGAGCATGCCTATCTCCATATTGACCACCATAATGATGCCTAAGTGAATAGGATCGATACCTAACTGAGTTGCAATAGGGAACAAAATCGGCGCCATAATCAGTAAAATTGCTGAAGGTTCCATAAAGTTACCCGCAGCTAACAACAATAAGTTGACGATGATCAAAAAGCCCCACGCGGGTAATCCAAATCCGACAATCGTTTCGGCAATAATATGTGGAATTCGCTCGGTGGTTAATACGTGAGCAAACAGCATGGCATTAGCAATAATGAACAACAGCATAATACTAACTTTAGCCCCATCACGTACAACATGACGAATTTCTTTATCGGTTGGCGTTTTAATAACGGCAAGTAACATGTGGCCAATGTTGCGTAATGACGCTCCCACTAAAGACTCTTGTTTATTACGCCAAGCGACATTTTTGAGAGGCCCAATATCTCGATAACCAAATACAGCAATAAAGTAAGCATACACACAAGCTACGGCCGCGGCTTCAGTTGGACTGGCCACACCACCATAGATAGAACCAAGTACAATAAGAATGAGTGCTAATCCACCCATTGCTTTGGCACTTGATATGCTGAGTGCTTTTATGCCAGGGAAAGGACGCGAAGGCAGCTTTTTAATCCGAGCAACAATGTAGATTGCCAGCATTAAAATACAACCCATCATTAAGCCTGGAATTAAACCAGCCATAAACATTCTAGCGGCAGACACTTCTGTCGCGGCAGCATAAACCAGCATTACAATCGATGGTGGAATTAAAATACCTAAGGTACCTGAAGTGGTGATAACGCCTGCTGCAAATTTTTCTGGATAACCTGCGCGTACCATACCTACAATAACAATAGAGCCAATAGCCGCTACAGTAGCAGGTGATGAACCAGATACCGCGGCAAATAGCATACAAGCCAAAACAGATGCCATGGCAAGGCCACCGCGGATATGTCCTACGCTGTCCATTGCAAAGTCAATGATACGCCTTGCTACGCCACCGGTAGACAAAAATGCTGATGATAGAATAAAGAATGGAATTGCCAATAAAGTGTAATGCTCTGAAGTCGACTCATACAGTTTTAACACAATCGAAGCGAGCGAATCATTTGAAAATAACAAAATAGTCAGCATGCTTGAAAAGCCTAAAGCAATGGCAATAGGCATACCGATCATCATGCAAATAAACAAAGCAATAAATAGTGTTGCTATAGTCATTATTTCGCGTCCTTATCATTTTGTTGTTGTTCTGATGATGTGGATAGCGCAGCTTCATCGATTAAATGCATGCTGTCTTTAGCTTCATCGGCCAGTTGGAAACCAACAGCTTTATTTCGCAATATAGCGATAAATAATTCTATAAAGCGCCAAGTGAGCATTGAAAATCCGATAATTAAAATACTTTGAGATAACCAAATAGGAACAGCGCCATCTTCTATATCGATGCGTAATGTTTCCCAAGCAAAATCTGGATCTAATTGATGAATAAACCATGCAGGAAAGTCGATGTCTTCCATTGGAATACCAATTTGGTACATTTGGCTAAGATAGTCCCAAGCACCTTTTAAAAACATGCCACAGTAAATAATGCAACACAGGCACGCAAAGATAGCGAC
>NZ_JACJFI010000460.1 GCF_014164505.1 Shewanella sp. SG41-4
ATGGAACATTGCCCAAGCACTAAGCAATGTAAGCAGATCTCCAAAAATAGAAACTATCACCACAAATGATTTCTTACAGCATATATTTGCGAGTCTTGAGCCTTTAGATCTTAAATTTGAACTAGTCGAAAAGTCGAGTATCGACAACGATCTAAACGCAGATGATAATAAACATAATAGCTTGAGTGACACACAACTTATTCGTGTTTGGCATCAACAACGATTACTCGGGGAAATTTTTACCTACTCACAAAATACTAAGCTACCTTCATTAAATGTAGATGGCCGGTTGATCAAACAAAGTGTCATTGGTCATCAATTTGGTCAATATGCCATTAGTTTTCCACGCCAATTAACCAAATCGACACAACAACAAAAATTAATTATCGCTTTGAGCCAAGCATTGGTATCTTTGGCTCAAGGTGGCCAGTTTTATTTTCTCCCCAATAAAGGACAAAATACAAATACTCATGCCATTGCAACACAATGGTTATCTCATTACATTAAGCAGCAGCTGAATGTACCTGAGTTGTCCGACCGCTATAAATTAATTGAACAATATCAGCAACAAATGCGGGTATTTAGATCTAAAGTTGCACTGACATTTTATCAATACAAAGGTGATTTCAAGGATAGAGAACTCGATATTTGGTTGAATAAAAACCAAGCATTATCAATAGATTTTGAACAAAGCTTTGGTCAACCATGGCCGAACGCCACTGATGCAATATATAGTTACCAAGCTATTGCTAATGAAGGAATTAATCATTATCTTCCTTTATGGCAAACCGCTTTGACTCAATTAATCATTGCTGAAATACCTAACAAAATATCGACTAAAGAGATATTCAATTTACTGATTGTAAATGAAAAACAATTAACTTTAGATGAGCAACTTGAGCAACTTATTGGCCTACCGATAGACCCACATTCACTTATCAGGAGATTTAAACATGCTGGAACAGCGCAAGAGTAAAACACTCTCGTACTTACTATTGTCAGCTACGTTGTTTAGTAGTGTGGCGTTCACAAAAGAGTTTGTTGAAAAAACACCGCATAATTTAACTGCTGACCAAGTTTATCAAGGTATAAAAACAAATTTAGAAACTAATCTATATTCATTACCGCCGCGCGTCCAAGGACATTATGCCATTCGTCAATATCGTATGACGGGTGAAAACAAATATGCCAACGGCTCATTAATTGATTTACTCACCATTGCTGAACAACAAGCTTACTATTATTGCAATCTAGATAAGCCAGGTTTTATTAATACTGAATCAAAAGTTAAAGTGGGTAACTTAGGGAATGGTCCTCGCGGTATAGCGCGTAAGGCAGCGTTATCTCCCTACCCTAACTTTTTATTGTATAGCGATGTGTTATTACGTTATGCAAGTCGTGTAGACGAATTTGGTTTCACCGGGCCTTGTCATGATTTAATGATCAAAACCTTAAAAAATGTCAACTTAGAACCTGCATTAACTGATAGAAAAATGATAGAAGCTTGGGCTGCACAGTTAATTAATTATGTGTATTGGGCTAAACAAATTGGAGTTGGTGACTATTATGAAGCTTACAAAAAAGCCTTCATTAAAACCTACCCAGACAGCAAAGATGTTCAGCTCACAAAAGGACAATATAAAAACAAAGTCTATGGCATGACTCACTTTATTTTTTCTGCTAGCCAGTATTATCAACACCCTGTTGATCCCAAAGAATATCAGTGGATTTTAGATTATTTCGAAAAGAACATTGATCGCATATTAATAGACACTTCCGAAGATATTATTACCGAAGTGGGAATTAGTTTTTTAATTACTGGTAACGGTGATAATACAGTAGTCGATAAAGTTAAAAAGCATGTGATTTCGGCTTACGATCCTAATATTATGATGATCCCATCGCCAAGTGGAAAAGCTGAACTATCTTCTGGTGAACACAGAAATGTATTAGCAATGATGTTATTACATTGGCCTGAAACGTTACACAAAGGACCATATCTAAATAATATTTCTAGTACTAAGAAATACTTACCAAAACTGGTTAAGCCTAAAGCGTCTACGATTGATGCTAAATCACACTAAACACTAACAGTGATTCATTTTGGGCAAATGCAGTGCATTTGCCTTTTTTATTTCAAACAATG
>NZ_JACJFI010000461.1 GCF_014164505.1 Shewanella sp. SG41-4
GTTGTATGACTGGTGAATGTGGTACATGTTCTGCGGAAGTTCTATCTGGATCTATTGAGAATGAACATGGGGAGATTGTGAACTCTGGAAAAATTTTAACTTGTAAATCTAAGGCTAGGTCCGACATACAGCTTAAAGCTAAATATTATCCTGAGCTTTTGAATATTAAAAAACAGACGCTGCCATGTAAAGTAACTAAATTTGAATATGTAACAGATAATATAATAGTAATAAACTTTCGTTTACCACCCAATGCAAATTTTGAATACTTGGCTGGTCAATATATAGATTTGAGCTTTAAAGGTGTGAAACGAAGTTACTCTATAGCTAATGCTAATATTGCGACAAAAGAAATTGAAATACATATACGAAAAGTGCCAAATGGAAAAATGTCAGCAATGATTTTTGGGCAAGTTAAAGAAAATCAGTTAATGAGAATGGAAGGGCCTAAAGGCACCTTCTTTATCAGAGATAATATTAAACCTCTTATTTTAATTGCTACGGGTACTGGTATTGCCCCCATTAAAGCGATTGTTGAGAAACTTATACATTCTGGAGATGAAAGGGAGATTCATATATATTGGGGTATGCAATACAAAGAAGAACTCTATTGCATAGAATTGTTAGAATTATCTGATGCTTATGAACATATATATTTCACTCCAGTTTTATCTCGTGAAGAAACTTATAAAGGTTGTAAAGGTTATGTTCAAGACATTGTTTGTGAAATTTTCGATTCTTTAGCAAAATATGAAGTTTATGCATGCGGCTCACTTAACATGATTAATGATGCAGCCCAAAAATTCAAAGAAAGGCAGTTACCATCAGATTCTTTCCATTCTGATGCATTTACTCCCGCAAAATAGGTTTTAATTTTGGAGAAAAAAATGAAAGCAGTTATTTTAGCTGGTGGTTTAGGAACTCGTTTAAGTGAAGAAACAGCACTAAGACCTAAACCTATGGTTGAAATTGGTGGTAAGCCAATTTTGTGGCATATAATGAAAATGTATTCCGCACATGGTATTAATGATTTCATTATCTGTTGTGGCTATAAGGGTTACGTTATTAAAGAGTACTTTGCTAATTATTTTTTACATATGTCAGACGTGACCTTTGATATGAAAGAAAACGAAATGAAGGTGCATCATCGACGAGCAGAACCATGGACTGTGACTTTAGTTGATACTGGTGATAACTCTATGACTGGCGGACGTTTAGGTCGTGTTGGTGAATATCTAAAAGACGAGAAAGAATTTTGTTTTACATATGGTGATGGTGTTTCAGATGTGAACATTACTGAAAGTGTTGCTTTTCATCGAAGCCATGGAAAAAAAGCAACTTTAACAGCAACATTCCCTCCAGGGCGTTTCGGAGCATTAGACATTACAGCGGGGAAAGTTAATAGCTTTCAAGAAAAACCGCGTGGTGACGGAGCAATGATTAATGGTGGTTTTTTTGTCCTATCTCCTGAAGTGCTCAAATATATTGATGGTGATAGTTGTACGTGGGAACAAGAACCTTTAAAAACATTAGCAGAAGATAATGAACTAATGGCCTATGAACATAATGGTTTTTGGCAACCAATGGATACACTACGTGATAAATTACATCTTGAAAATCTTTGGGAATCAGGCAAAGCACCTTGGAAAATTTGGGAGTAAACGATGAATCCAAATTTTGGCAAGGTAAAAAGGTTTTTGTGACCGGTCATACTGGGTTTAAAGGCAGTTGGCTATCACTATGGTTGCAAGAAATGGGCGCAGTTGTTAAAGGATATGCATTAGCGGCGCCGACAACACCAAGCTTATTTGAAGAAGCAAATGTTGCAGAGAAAATGGTGTCAGAAGAAGGTGATATTCGTGATTTTTTACACCTTAGAGAAAGTATACAAAACTTTAAACCTGAAATCGTTTTTCATATGGCTGCTCAACCATTAGTGCGCCAATCCTATGATGACCCAATAGAAACGTATTCTACTAATGTAATGGGTACAGTTTACCTATTAGAAGCTATTAGACAAATTGGTTGTGTTAAGGCCGTTGTTAATATCACCAGTGATAAATGTTACGAAAACCGTGAGTGGGTATGGGGATATAGAGAAGATGAAGCTATGGGTGGATATGATCCCTATAGCAACAGTAAAGG
>NZ_JACJFI010000462.1 GCF_014164505.1 Shewanella sp. SG41-4
GAGAATAAGCAGCAACTTAATTTACTGACCCATGCAAAATGTACTTGGTTTCAAGGCTATATTATCAGTCGACCACTAGCTCATGACGACATTATTCAATTAATTAAGACACAGCTATCTTTGAGTGTTGTGCCATAAAGTCAATTGTGTGAGATAGCGCGATATTACGGATGGTATCCTTTTCTATGAACACTTCGTGATATGCGCCTTCAATAATAACTTTATGACAATGAGTGCTTAGTGCTTGGTTTTGCGCCTCATTACAGACAATCGTGTCTTTTTCAGCTTGCAAAATTAGTATCGGAGTTTGGCTGTGTTTAGCGTAGTCGATGCATTTCTCCGCTGCATCCATTGCCTCTAGTAACCAATGGTTAGTCGGTGAGCCTAACTGTGCTTTAGTGGTTTCTTCGAAGATGTTGCGATAGTGCTTATAACGTTTTTGGCTATGAGTCAGTCGGTTGCGTTTAAAGCTGTCGGGTTTGTAATGGGTTCCCCCTATTACAAATGTGCTGTGTACTTTATTTGCTTCCAGACGATTATTATCGAGCTTTTGTGCTAGCCAACGAATGATAGGTTTTGTAAACGGTAATCGAATGCCAAACATGGGCGCTGAGAATACGGCTGCAGTAAATGTATTTGGGTGTTGATTAATATAATCGCTGGCAATGGTGCATCCCATTGAGTGAGCAATGATAAATAGCTCATCATGCTGTTGTTGGCGTACGACCTGGTCAATAAATTCAGTTAAGTCCTTTGTGTAATCGGTAAAATTAGCAACATAACCCTGATGTGGGTTGTGTGTCAGCCTGTCTGATAACCCTTGTCCTCGATGATCTAAAGCGTAAACGCTAAATCCTTGTTGGTATAAATCAAACATCAACTCTTGATATTTTATGTAGGATTCTACTCTGCCATTGCTGATCACAATTGCACGCTGATTATTTGGATGTTGGATCATCGTATAGGCAATATTAATACCGTAATCAGTACAGAAACTTGATTGGTGTACTTGTTGCCAAAAGTGTCGCTGTTCACTGGTATCGATCTTTAATTCTGATGAAAATTTCATGTAATGCATAGTTATTAAGCCAGCTTGTTTATATCTAAAATGTTATTGAATTCGACGTGTTTATCTATCTTATTAGCCAGCACTGGCCTCTTCTATTATTGCCTTTTGGCGAGCTATAAACTCATCAACCATTTGTTCCAGCACCGACATTGGGATAGAACCATTTTCTAGAATGGCATCATGAAACTTGCGGATATCAAAGTTTTTACCCAGTGACGTTTCAGCCTTAGCGCGCAACCGTTTTATGGTTAATTCACCGATTTTGTACGACAACGCTTGGCCTGGCCAAGAAATATAGCGATCTATTTCTGTAGTAACGTTGTGCATTGAAAGTGCAGTATTACCAGCCATAAAATCTATCGCCTGCTGACGGCTCCACCCTTTAGCATGTATGCCGGTGTCGACGACTAAACGTGCCGCACGCCACATCTCATAGGTTAATCGGCCAAAGTTACTGTATGGATCTTGATAAAATCCAGCTTCTAAACCCAAATATTCTGAATATAAGCCCCAACCTTCACCAAATGCAGAGATATAACTGTAACGTCTAAAATTAGGTAAGTCAGTGAGTTCTTTATTGAGTGATATCTGTAAATGGTGTCCTGGCACTGCTTCATGTAATGTCAGAGCTTCAAGCTCGTACAGCGGTCGCTTATCTAAGGCGTAGGTGTTAACCCAATAATAGCCTGGCTCATCGTCTCGGTTTGAACCCGAGTAGCGCCCCGTGGTGTATTTAGGCGCAATTTCAGCAGGTACAGGTGCAATACCATAAGGGGTGCGTGGTAATTTACCGAAATACTTAGGTAACATGGCATCTGCTTTTTTTGCAATAAATGCTGCTTCTTTAAGTAACTCATCAGCGGTTTTAGGGTAAAACGGTGGATCTGTGCGTAAAAACATTAAAAAATCAGCAAAACTGCCTTTAAAGCCAACATCTTTAATCACCTGTTCCATTTCTGATCTTATACGAGCAACTTCTTGTAATCCAAGTTGATGGACTTGTTGAGCTGTCATTGGCAGCGTGGTGTAATACTCAACTCTGTTTTGATAAAACGCCGCGCCATCTGGTAAAGCC
>NZ_JACJFI010000463.1 GCF_014164505.1 Shewanella sp. SG41-4
CCAAGGTTCCTTGCACATGCCCAGAATGCGGCCAAGAATTTGCTCGAGATACGTTAGTGAGAGGCGCACCAGCATTTAAAATGGTGGGAGGCAAAGTTACTTTTAAATAATGACATCCTGTAACGAGAAATGCTGGCCAACTAAGGAAGCTAATAACTTGTCTAATCAGTACTTAGCAGCCCTAGTTTACGTTAATTATCTACACTTTATTGGCTAACGGTGCAAGTTGCTGTAAACAACGAGACTGTTCCATTGTTGTATAAAAGAGTAACTATTTTTCCCAAACAAGTTTTAATCTATAAAGCTCAGCGAGACTGGGATTTAATCAGTAAAAAAGCTGTTTGTCTGCCATTTAAATACCACACTCCCGATCCGTCAAAAATGGCATCTTCTTCTAACATAATTCTGATTTCTTTTTTCCACGGCTCAATATAAACGGCATTGTTAAGCTCAATTGAATAGGCTGTATTGAGGTGTAATGGGTAGTCACCATCACCAGGAACCCCGTCTTGCGAATCCCACATTCCCAGTGTCGTACCTGCGGCATGGCCATGATAACCCAGCGGGTGAGTATAAATTGTGGGCGTTAATCCTTGTAAAATTGCACGTTCACGAGAGCGTTTTAATACTTGGTTACCAGTAAGACCTTCAGCAAATTGTCCGGTAAATACATCTTGTAGTTTATTGCCTGATAACAGCGCCTGTTGTAAATATTGTGGTGCTTCGCTTTCGCCTGCCACCATTTTAAATGCTGGTGCGCCTCTCACTAACGTATCTCGAGCAAATTCTTGGCCGCATTCTGGGCATGTGCAAGGAACCTTGGTGTTGTCTTCGACAATACGCTCCTTAAAGCATTTGATTAATGCGCCTTTACCTCCCTTACGATACTTAAACAATTGTGCTTTACACTTAGCGCAGAAAACATCGACGGTGCGTGAAGGGCCTTTTTTGTTAGGTTTTGCCATCTGTTATTTTACTTTAAAGTCTGTAAAGTGCTTTAGCCTATTGTAATGAAAAGTGTCGGGTTAGGCTAAAGTTAGCGATGCCTTTTATCATCCGGCCCTCTTGCTATTGGTGTAAGCTGTTATCCGTTAATGTTACTTACCAATAAATAGCTTAAGCCTCTTTTAATGCTTATCTTTATGACAGGCGGTTTAACATTAAGCAGCCTATTGGCACTCAAAAGTGCTTGGAGTGATAATCAAGTATGAAGATCGTGATTAAGGTTAAATTGACGAAACGGCTAATATAGGTACATATAGCGTCATATAAAATAGAAAATAGAAAATAGACGATACTGGTTAGATAAGGTTGTAATCATAATCGTAAATTAACACCCAATGCTTGCAGATGTTAGCCATGGTTTATATTGGGCTTTTGGCATGCAAATGTTAATTATTACAGAGGATTTACCTTTGAGCTTTTATGAAAACAACATCCTTCCACACATTATAAATTGCGCTTGTTCTTCAAGTGTCATCATGGAGCTTAGGCAAAAAGTTGTGCCTTTAGCTTATGGTAATGTTTTAGAGATTGGTATGGGTTCTGCTGTTAACATGGATTTATATAATCCTACAAAAGTTGACATGATATGGGGGCTTGAACCTTCACTTGGCATGCGTAAAAAAGCCATGAAAAATATAGCTAAATCACCGATTCATGTTGAATGGCTAAGTCTCCCTTGTGAAAGAATTGCGCTCGATGATCATTCGGTTGATTCAGTAGTATTAACTTACACTCTTTGCACTATTCCTGATTGGCGTGTCGCTATGCTGCAAATACACAGAGTATTAAAGACAGGTGGCAAAGTGTTTTTCTGTGAGCATGGCCAAGCTCCGGATGACTCAATTAAGAAATGGCAAAATCGTTTAAATCGCGTATGGGGTAACGCTTTTGGTGGCTGTAATTTAAATAGACCAATGATTGAAAACATACAAAGCTGCGGCTTTACTATTGATTGGTTTGAAAGTAATTACATAAAGGGAATGCCAAAGTTTGCATCTTATATTAGCGTTGGTGTGGCGACTAAAAACACCTAAATAAAAATCAGGCTGGGCCTGAATTTAGACCAACACTTAGATAATAAGTCCAGATCTAGGTAAGGGAAATGACAATATTCGTCCAATGTCATATCGAACTTGTC
>NZ_JACJFI010000464.1 GCF_014164505.1 Shewanella sp. SG41-4
GATGGTAGTGTGGGGTCTCCCCATGCGAGAGTAGGTCATTTCCAGGCGCCTAATTTACTCGAAAGAGTAGTGATAAGCCCGTTACTAACGTAACGGGCTTTTTTACGTCTATAATTTGTGGTCAAATTGGTCGAATCAGTCGAGCGAGGCCTGATAAAATAAGCTGGATTTTTACGTAAGCAATTAGCACTGTATCAGTTAATTTCGACTGATGTATCTCAGAGTATGTAGCGCCACTAATCGATACAACGTTTTAGATTGTGATCTTTTTTAGCGGTAATCATGCTAATTTCTTAGTGGTTCCCTGCTACAATAACAATACATTTTTGAATTTGATGTCTTTTTGTCTATGCCTACTTCACTTGCTTTATTAAACACATTTGGCCTTAATCAGTATTGCGACTCTTTAGTTGAAGTGACTAGTAAAGAGGAGTTAATCAATACATGTCTTATGTTGTATCAGCAGCAGCAGAGTATGTTTATCCTGGGTGGAGGCAGTAACGTCGTTTTTACAGATGATTTTGAGGGAACCGTAGTTAAAGTTAGCACAAAGGGAATTGTTGTTAACGAAGATGCTGGTTTTTATTATCTCACTGTTCAAGCTGGTGAAAGCTGGCATCAATTGGTTGAATATTGTTTAGCTAAAGATATTTATGGTTTAGAAAATATGGCACTGATCCCTGGAACTGTAGGCGCAGCACCAATACAAAATATAGGTGCCTATGGTGTTGAGTTTAATCGTTTCTGCCACAATATTGAATTTTTACAACTCGATACTGGTAACTTGGTAAATTTTGATAACCAACAGTGTCACTTTGGCTATCGCGAATCCATTTTTAAACAGGTACTTAAGAACTTAGTCGTTATCACAGAGGTGACTCTAAAATTGGCAAAGCACTGGGTGCCCGAGATAAATTATGGACCGCTTCAACACTTCAACTTACTAGACGTTACAGCGCAACAAATTTTCGATTGTGTTTGTATGGTTCGTCGATCTAAGCTGCCTGATCCTAAAATATTTGGTAATGTAGGAAGTTTCTTCAAAAACCCAGTAGTATCAACGCAAGAATATGATTTACTTAAAAGTCGATATTGCGAATTAGTCGGTTACCCGCAAGCTGACAATCATTATAAACTTGCTGCAGGTTGGCTAATAGAGAATGCAGGTTTGAAGGGCTTTAATATAGGTGGTGCGGCCGTTCATCAAGATCAAGCTTTGGTGTTAGTAAATTTAGGCCATGCAACTGGCAACCATGTATGCCAATTAGCAAAATACATTATACAAATAGTATTTGAAAAATTTGCAGTTATATTACAACCCGAGCCTAGGGTGATAGGCTCTGTTGGGGAGATCGAAATAAAATGAATGAGCATTGGTCTCGTAAGCGCCAGATATTAGCGTGTTTACATCATGAACGTTTTGTTTCAGGTGAGGTAATTGCTCAATCTTTATCGCTTACTCGAGCGGCAATTAATCAACATATAGATGCTTTGAAAGATTATGGTATCGAGATTTATAGTGTTAAAGGTAGAGGCTATAAATTAGCAAATCCAGTTTCTCTGGTAAATGAGTCGTTTCTTGTTAATGGAATTGATGGCCGGTGTTTTTATTTTGATGAAACGACAAGTACTAATGCTTTTATGCTTGGGCACGCCGCAGAATTGAAATCTGGTGATATTTGTGTTGCTGAATATCAATCAGCTGGTCGAGGTCGAAGAGGGCGGCAATGGTTGTCTCCTTATGGCCACCATATTTATACTTCTATGTTCTGGCGTTTAAATACTGATATTAGTCATGCCAGTGGGCTAAGTTTAGTTGTTGGTTGTTCCATCGTTAAATCGTTATCAGAATTTGGTGTTGAAGGATTAGGATTGAAATGGCCAAATGATATCTATCTTGATCATAAGAAACTAGCTGGCATCCTCGTAGAGATCTCAAATACTTCAAATCAACAAGCGGAATTAGTCATTGGTATAGGTATTAATATGAGTATGTCTGTTGAACAGGGTGAGCTCATCGACCAACCATGGAGCGATCTGTCTAGTTTGATAAATATGCCGGATAAAACGGAGCTGTTAATTAAACTTCACAAAACCCTTAAGGCAGATTTACAGTTGTTT
>NZ_JACJFI010000465.1 GCF_014164505.1 Shewanella sp. SG41-4
CACCTGCCATGGCTTTACCACGTAGAGCACCATATATATGGATGCTACCATCAGCTATGACTTCAGCGCCATTACCAACCGCTCCAAAAGTGATTAAATCAGCATTTTGTGCGTATATTTGCTGTCCAGAACGCACATTTTGTTTAACAATTTTGGTTGCCCGTTCTGGTAACTCTGCTTTACGAGCTTGCTTGCCCGATTTTACCACTGCAATTGCCATGCTCTTTGCTTGTTCAATTTGCTCTGGACTGGCATCAGTAATGCCTACAATAATAAGATTTCGGTCAATTAATAATTGTTTTAGGGCATTAAAATCAATGTGAGTATGCTGAATGGCCGATAAATTTAATACCAATGGTGCGCCCAAGAAAAACTGGGGAGCTTGAGCCAATTTATTGTCTAATTCAGCCGCAATGATATTCAAATCGCTGTGATTAATATGCAGCACAGATAGTGTAAAAGACGTGGCCTTTAGTTCGAGATTTTGTTTAGCCATCCCGGCGTGATTCTCCAATACTTCAGCGATAAACTGATTTACAATTATTTTCTTGTGTCACCATGTTATAGTGTGATTAGTTGACTATCAAGTTTGAACCTTTGGAAATTTACACTAAAATGATATGTGCAGTATATAAAAGCGGTCGAAGAGCAGATACTTACCTTTTTGTCACAAAACGTGATGTATTTGATGACGTTCCTGAACCGTTAATGGAAATGTTTGGCTCAAAGACATTAGTGATGATTGTACCGTTATCTAAACGAGATCACTTAGGTATCGCTGATATTGACAAAGTGAAGTCTGCATTAGTAGAACAAGGCTATTACTTACAAATACCACCACCACAAATTAATTTACTCGAACAACACAAACAAGAATTAGCTTTTAAGAAATAAGCTCATTCTTAAAGGAGTCATCAAGACGAATATGATTCAAAAAATCATTTTATGCGCATTTTGTTACTTCTTTTGTTCTAATATTGCCATAGCTGAAGACAGCCGTGGCGAATTTACCGACTATTTGTTGGAACTACAACAAAAGGCAATAGCTGCTGGCGTTAACCAACTAACAGCAGAACGCTATATTGCTAATATTAAAATATTCAAAAAAGCCAGCCTCAATACCCATTCAGATTCATCACAAACATTAGAAGACTTTATCCCCCAAGCTGTACCTGAAATTACCGTGAGTACTGCTAGAGCAATGTTTCAGCAACACGAATCACAAATAGAAAACGTTAGCCAAACTTATCAGGTTCAGTCTCGTTTTCTAATGGCATTATGGGGAATGAACTCTCGGTTTGGAGAGCGCTCGGGACGTTTTTCTGGGTTATCTGTTTTAGCCTCACTAGCTTATAAAGGCGATAAAGAAGCTTTTTACATTAATGAGTTTATTGCCGCTCTGAAGTTAATAGAACAAAAAAATATTACCGAAGATTTATTGCTAAGCTCTTCATCTGGTGCGATGGGGCAAATGCAAATAATGCCTAGTCAGATACTCAAATACGGTGTCGATGCCGATAAAGACGGCATCATTAATGTCTGGAGCAGTATGGATGATGCCTTTGCATCCACAGCTAATATGCTACATCAACAAGGCTGGCAATATGATTCAACGTGGGGAAGACAAGTAAAAACAACCATGATGCTAGATCCTAACTTACTCGGTCTACAAGCACATAATACATTTCCGCATTGGCAAGCCTACGGTGTCAGGCGTTTTGATGGTACTGACTTACCCCAACGTAATGACATGGAAGTTTCATTAATTGCGCCAGATGGACCTAAGGGACGCTTTTATTTGATTTATACTAATTTTCGTTTATTACATCAATTTAATAATACTTTGCACGAAACGCTGGCAATAACCTACCTTTCTGAGAAAATTAAACAGTAAATTGTACTGTTTTAGGTGTAAAATGCGTGAAAATTTAGATGATAAACCACATTAGATATAAAATGACGACTCAGTTTTGGACAACCACAGCTTTAGAAAACATGACAGCCGAACAGTGGGAGTCCCTTTGTGACGGCTGCGGTAAGTGCTGTCTTAATAAAATCATCGATGATGAAACTGATGAGCTTTATTATACTAATGCCGCATGTCATCTGTTGGACAACGA
>NZ_JACJFI010000466.1 GCF_014164505.1 Shewanella sp. SG41-4
TTTTATGTTGAATATGATTGGTGGTTTAATCGCTTATCAACTCAAAGAAAGTAAGCCACAACTCAATATCACAGATGTCGATTTCAATGCGATTTCTGTTATGGCTTAAACCGATCTCAGGTTAAATAATAACGCCTCATCAAATGAGCGTCTAGAAGTCGTAGAGTCGCCAGGCGGAGAAGGTGTCGCCGTTAACCAAAGTTACAAAATTGTATCAACTACTCATGGCGGTAAAAATGGTACTTACTCAGCATCTATATTTATGAATGCTGATGCTTTTGAAGATGGGCGACCTCCAGTTGAGCAGTACAAGGATGGCCGACAAGTTAAGTTTTTTAGTGTTGATCTACTAGATGCTAAATATGTCGATGCTACACCTCGACAAGCTGCTTATTTACACCTAATGGATCAACCGTACTTTGATGAGGCGACCTTTGTTGATGGTGTAAACGTTTAATCAATCCGTTCCCCCTCGCTATTTACCGAGGGGGGACTTTTGTGAATGTGGGAGTACATAAAGCATTTAACTAGAAAATAATAAATTCAGTTGTATCGCTATTTTGCTGTTGTTAAAGGTTCAGCGTATAATGTTCGCAAAATTATCATTTATAGCGCTTCTTTTAATCAAAACCAAAAAGAAGAAAACTAAGTCACTTTTATTATTGTGTACAAGTATGCGTACAAATAATCAGATTAAGAAGTAGTACCAAGTAAAATGTCTAATGAAATCAATAGAAGGCGAACTTTTGCCATCATTTCGCACCCCGATGCGGGTAAAACCACCATCACCGAAAAAGTACTTTTATTCGGAAATGCCTTACAAAAGGCTGGCACGGTAAAAGGCAAAAAGTCTGGTCAACATGCTAAATCAGACTGGATGGAAATGGAAAAAGATCGTGGTATTTCAATAACCACCTCTGTGATGCAATTTCCTTACGGTGGCGCACTCATCAATTTACTTGATACGCCTGGTCACGAAGACTTTTCGGAAGATACCTACCGTACACTAACCGCAGTAGATTCATGTTTAATGGTTATCGACTCCGCCAAAGGTGTTGAAGATCGTACCATTAAACTAATGGAAGTGACGCGTTTACGTGACACACCTATTGTGACATTCATGAACAAATGTGACCGTGATATTCGCGATCCAATTGAATTGATGGATGAAGTAGAAGACATCTTAAAAATAGCTTGTGCACCTATTACATGGCCGATAGGTTCAGGTAAAGAGTTTAAAGGTGTGTATCACATTTTGCGTGATGAGGTTATTTTATACCGTAGCGGTATGGGCCACACAATTCAAGAAGAGCGTATTATCAAAGGATTACATAATCCTGAACTCGATAAAGTTCTTGGTTCCTACGCTTCAGAAATTCGCGATGAAATGGAACTGGTCGCTGGCGCTTCTCATGAGTTCAATCAAGAAGCTTTTCTAAAAGGCGAGCTTACGCCAGTCTATTTTGGTACAGCCTTAGGTAACTTCGGTGTTGATCATATTTTGGATGGTATCGTTGAATGGGCTCCAAAGCCGCTTCCTCGAGAAAGTGATGTACGAAAAGTCACGCCTGATGAAGAAAAGTTCTCTGGTTTTATTTTTAAAATTCAAGCCAATATGGACCCAAAACATCGAGACCGTGTTGCCTTTATGCGTGTTTGCTCGGGTCGATATGAGCAAGGTATGAAAATGCATCATGTTCGTATCGGTAAAGATGTTAATGTCAGTGACGCTTTGACCTTTATGGCCGGTGATCGAAGTCGTGCCGAAGCGGCATATCCAGGCGACATTATTGGATTGCATAATCATGGCACTATGCGAATTGGTGATACATTTACTCAAGGCGAAAAGCTTCGCTTTACTGGGGTGCCTAATTTTGCACCTGAAATGTTCCGTCGTATTCGTTTAAAAGATCCACTAAAACAAAAGCAGCTGCTTAAAGGTTTAGTACAATTATCTGAAGAGGGAGCTGTGCAGGTCTTCAGACCAATTGATTCAAACGATTTAATCGTGGGTGCAGTTGGTGTACTACAATTTGAAGTGGTTGTTGGGCGCTTAAAAAGTGAATACAACGTAGAAGCTATTTATGAAGGTATTAGTGTTAGTACCGCACGTTGGG
>NZ_JACJFI010000467.1 GCF_014164505.1 Shewanella sp. SG41-4
ACTGGCTTCATCAATAACAAGCAGGTGCTGTAAATTGTCTTCATCAATAGGTTTACCTCTCAAGAGCTTGGCTATTGTAGAAGTAGTAAAACTGATTGACTCCTGTAATCGCATAGCAGCACGACCACTCAAAGCAACAGCGTGTATCTCAAACCCCATCCGACTATAAGCACTAATCACTGTTCTGAGTACAGTAGTTTTACCAGTCCCTGCCCCACCAGTTATACAACTAACAGCATTGTCCAAACACGCTAACACTGCCTCAACTTGCTTTTGGGTGAGATCATAGGGTAATTCAGCGACAGCAGAAATATATGCATACTTTGAATGTTCGTTATAAAGGTTATATTGATTGGAAAGTGACTTAAGTCGTTTTGCAACGACATTTTCCATAAGTAATTGTGCCGTGGGATGGTAAGTGCCTGTAGTTTGATTCAGTAGGTACTGAGCATTATTATTTTCAGCCATAAATGCATTATCAACTAATTCTTTATTTTTTAGCAGCTTAGTTAAATGGGGACGTAAGTCAGCTTCTGTTGTGTAGGTATGTCCTTTCTCGACTTCTTTTCGTATCGCTATTTCAAGGGCTGCACTCAATCGCCTATGATCATCTAATGCAATCTCAAACTTTGTTTGAGAAAGTGCATCCACAGCAGTAAAGCTCATTCCAAATCCTACTAGCAAGTAAGGATTAAGTTTGATAGCTTCAATGGATTGTTCTGTGTGATACTTTAACAAACGCAGCTGCACGCTTGCAGGTATCTTGTTTTGAGACAGCCAATTACAGTAGGAAAGATTTTTGTATTTGGTATAACCTTCGAACAAGGCATTGATTGACTCCTCACTCAGAATGCTTCTAAGTAACTTTCTGGACTCTAATGTATCTTTTTTTAGAGTTGAATGAAAACTCTTACCTAGCAGCTCCCAAAGCGCTCTAGCCTTACTTTCACCAACACCTTTAAAAGAACTTTCTTTAGCAATAAAACTAATCAAGTGTTCGCCAGCCTCAGGCAATCTGCACTCAACAAACTCTGGAGACTGGAAGATATGCTGCTCCATTAAATAGCCACCGGAGGCTATACTCTCTATTTGTCGTGGTCCTTTAATTAACCAATATTGGCCAAGTGTAGGTTGCACAGGTAAAGTATTGGGATCAACTTTTATTGTAATGTAGTATTTGCCAACATTTAACTTGAAAGAGTTTTTCTTGATAGGAACACCGCTGAATACGATTATCGTGGATGAACTAAAGGGTATGCTAGTGACACGAAAATAGTCTTCATACTGAGTGGCATTCATCGTGGCATAAACCCCATCTCTGACAAGGTCTCAGAAAGTTCACCAAAGCGCTTTAACTTGATCTTTAACTCTTTGACCTCTGCTTTTAACTCAAAATTTTCAGTTTCTAATGAAGTTAAGCGATTTGAATCAATGACTTTACTATTCGCGGAACTATCATACTTTTTTGGTTCACCTGTTACTTTAGTAACTGAACTGGGAATCTGCGGCAATATGCCTTTCTCTCGCAAATCATCTTCTAATTGTTTTAATTGAGATCGTATTTCTGGATTTTGAGTTAATGCTGATTTACCACAACCTATAGCTTTAGCAATTTCACCTCGATTAAGTTGCCCCCTATACACAATATTTTTAAAATCATCATCTTGCTGAGTCGCGGTCCATACAATAAAACTGTCAAGGTTATGCTGTGCTTTTTGTTGACCATTTGCCATATATAAGCAACCTCTTTAAATATTGTAGTAAATAAACCGACATCTACTCAGTAAGTAAAATCCATTTTAATTAAAGAGAAGAAAAAAGGGAAATCTTTAATTTCCATAATGATTTCATTGTCTAGAATACTCCTAACCGTTCCGAGTCTCAGATCACTCTCATAACCACTAGAATCACGCATCAGCCTTAGAATTAATGAATGAGATAATTGCAACTCGCTGCTTAATTGTGACTTATCGAAATCAACCTTTGATTGGATCTGAAAGCTGCTTTGATCACTTAGTGCAAAGTCTTTCTCCCGAGCAATTAACACTTCACGGTTAAGGGCACTAAGCTCAGCCTCAAGAGATTGAATTTTCTTTTTTGATTGACGTAACTCT
>NZ_JACJFI010000468.1 GCF_014164505.1 Shewanella sp. SG41-4
CGCTAATATTCCCGAAAGAATCACCAATGCGACTGAACAGAGTATCAAGCAATCGGCAATGCAACTTCAGGGTCTAATGGAGCAGCTTCTACCAGATATCGTAGCAAAAGTATCAGATAGCTTAGGGCAACAAGTCGATTCATTTATGTCACAGATTTCTGATGCCGAAAGTCATTTAGCGGTTATGTTGGAAGAGTTTCCAAGTGTGGTCGAACAGCTGGGTAAGTTGAATAAAGAACTGGTAGGAAATGCCCAAGTTATCGGTAAGCTACATGATGTGACAAAGAAAAGTTTGACTACATTTAATAAAACTTCAGACAGTTTGACTGAGAGTGTGTCAAACATGACCGAAGCAAATCAATCCTCAGCGGAGGTAGCTAAAACTTATCAAGAGTTATTGAAAGGTATTCAAGACGCAGCTAAAAATGCTTCTGACTTTAGCCAATCTTCAGCTCAAACTGCAGTAAAACTTAAACAAGCACTATCCGAGCACAGTAATTTAGGTGACGGAATCAAGTCAGCTATTGAAGCATCTATGAATCAATTGCATTTAGGGCTAGGCGAATATGCCAGTTTAACAAACAAACATATGTCAGCTTTAGATCACGATGCGAGTAAAGTTTCTGGCCACTTAGTAGAGGCGATTAAAGAGATTGATCTACTAGTGAAAGATATCGCCAAAACAAACACTAGATTGAGTGGTGCAGCGTGAGAATAAAAAATCAAGATGACACGAGTTACATGATGGCTGTGTCAGACGTTATGTCAGGACTGATGTTCATTTTTATCATCACGTTGGCTATTTTTGTTATCGACTTTTTGATTGCTTCACGTGAGCAAGAAGATAAATATGCTGAATTACAACGTTATACCGACAAACTAAAAGGCAATAATGAAACTCGTTCTAAGATGTTAAGCGATATTCAGAAATCTCTGTCAGATAAAAATGTCGATGTCGAAATTGATATCGAGCACGGTGTGTTAAGACTAAATGAAAATGCCATTAGGTTTGACACTGGGGCTGCAGATTTGAATGAAACTCAAGTAGAACGTCTCGGTATTGTTGCTGAAGTCATTGCGGCAATATTGCCTTGTTACGCCGCAAATCCACCAATAGACAATGGATGTATTGTCGATACAAAGGGCAAAATTGATTCAATATTTATTGAAGGTCACACCGACAATGTTCCTATTACCGGTTGGCTTGCACAAAAATACCAAGACAACTGGGTATTATCAGCCCATAGGGCGATGTTCACATACCGCGAAGTCACCAAAAAAGAATCAATTCTGGCAGAGATGAAAAATAACAGTAATCAGCCAGTGATTAGTGTTAGTGGATACGGTGAAGGCAGGCCTGTACCTGGCCATGAATATAATATGCCAATGTCAGATCCTATCAATCGTCGCATAGATTTTCGTTTTATTATGACTCCACCTTCTATCACTGAGGCTGAAGCCGCACTTGAAGGGAATTTCGAATAAATGACCCATTTATCTGCACTGCCAACAGAACGCTACTTGCAAAAGTTAAGTATTCAATTACCTAAAATGTTGTTTGAAAATGATTTTACCGCCACGGATACGGAGCTAAAATCTTGCTTTAACTATGCCAGCCAACACCTAAAACAAGGGCAATTGAATATTGATCATATATCATTATATCAACAACGTCTTATTGCCAGTTTAATCACCTTAGGCTTAGATAAAAAACAAAAAATCGGTAACATTTTGGCTATGAATAACATCTGGCAATCATGTATTTCGATATTCACATCCAGAGTAGACCCATTAACGGTTCATATTTTACTGAAGTCGTTTGATAACATAGTGAAGTCAAAATCGACAGAATCAATGTATCGTATTATTACTGATATAGACGCACTATCAAATCAGATTATCTTTGCCGGCTCGCCTCGTTCCAATCAAATAAAATTAATTAAAAACAACGGGGCAGCAGACCTTGATGACAAAACCGGATGGTACAAAAAAGCGGTATTGTCCCAAGTAAAATCTCAACTTAATATCGTTAATATTTTTAATGAATATGTTAATGGCACACGTGTTTACTCGCCATTTGATGTTGCGCGGGAAAGTAAT
>NZ_JACJFI010000469.1 GCF_014164505.1 Shewanella sp. SG41-4
CGCTTAACTGACAGACGAGTTATTACAAGTAGCAATAAAAAGCCATGACTCATAAACCGAAAAATAGGTTACTACAATTTTGAGTTAATGAGCGTTGTAGATGTTGTAGATAAGGTTTCTACGGGCTACTTTTTAGAATATTTGATGTAGATAAACAGTGACAATAAAATAATCCCACCACCAATAATCTTTTGTATTTCAACCACTTCATTAAGAAAGCTGATAGACAATATTAATGTCCAAATGGGTTCTAAAATCATGATCAGCGAAGCGGTTTCAATTTTAACGCTAAATTGGCCGACCGTTTGGAGCAAATAACGCACACTGGTTGCGATAACCGTTGATACCGCAAACCAAAATAGTACATGACCATTTATCTCAAAACGTTCAGGTGAAACCACAGCCATAATCACACATCCCACAATACCAACCATGAATAGTTGTATGCAGATGGATGTTAACGGTTTGATATTGGTTAAGACTCGCTTATTCAATACAAAATGCAATGACAGCAGTGCCGATGATAATAAGAAAAACCACTGGCTGTTATCGACCTCCCAGCCCGTTGTAATGGTCAATAACATAATGCCTATACAAGTAATAGGCAGCGATATCCAAAACATGCGGTTAGGCCTTACTTTGAATAATAGCCAAGAAATAAACGGGGCAATAATCATTGCTAAACTCATGATAAACGCGCCCTCAGACAGGGTATTCGAGATGGTAATCGCATGCACCCATACTTCTATCGATGCAGCTAACACAATACCAACGCCACAAAGCGAAGCAATTTGTTTAAGCCGTAGAACAACAATTTGTCGGTAACAAAATGGTAATAAAATCAGACTCGCGATTAAGAAGCGAGCAGCAATAAATACTTCTCCAGGCATGTCTAAAATAACAAGTTTAGAGGCTATCCAACCCACAGCAGCAAGCATCGTGGCCAGTAATAAGAATAGTTTGCCGCGTAACTCATCGGTTTTCATTAAACGTTTTCCAGCTTATAGAAGGGAAAGGGTAGCAAGACTTTGGCATCGTTGAATGATACAGCATCACATAAAGACACATGAAGATTGATAAGTGGTCTATACGCACAAAGCGATCCTAACGTTATGTCAGAATCGCTCACACATTCATTCAGCTAAACTTTGCAATTACTATTAACTTGGGCAGTATGTTGGGTAATCAGTTAAGCCTTTTTCAGATCCACCAAATAATGTCTCTGGTGTGTGTACCGCTAATGGATAGCCATGCTTAATGCGGTTTGGTAAATCAGGATTAGATACAAATGGTCGACCAAAGCCAATCATATCGGCTAGGCCATCGTTAATTGCCTGTGTGCCTTTTTCACCGTCGTAACGACCAGCATAAATTAGTACACCTTCATAGGCTGCTCGAACTGCATCTTTAAACGCTGCAGGAGTCTCTGGTGCATCATCCCAATCTACTTCAGCAAAATGAATGTAAACCACATTTAAACTGTTAAGTAATACTGCCGCTGCGGTGTAGGTTTCAATGGGGGTTGCATCAACAGTACCATTTAAAGATGTAAATGGCGCAAGACGAACACCAACACGATCAGCACCGATAGCATCTTTCATTGCACCAACCACTTCACCTAAGAAACGCAGACGGTTTTCGATACTACCACCATATTCGTCAATACGATTATTCGCTTCAGAATCGATAAACTGGTTAATTAAATAACCGTTTGCTGCATGCAATTCTATGCCATCAAAACCCGCTTCAATCGCATTTAACGCCGCTTGGCGATATTCACCAATAACATGTTCAATGTCAGCTTTAGTCATTTCACGCGCTACAACCACGTCAACAAAACCAGGTTCGTCGGTACCATTATCCACAAACACTTTTACATTTTGGGCTTTTAATGCAGAAGACGAAATTGGTTGCTTGCCATTGATATTGTCTGGATGAGTCACGCGGCCAACATGCCAAAGTTGAGCGAATATAGTGCCGCCTTTTGCATGCACAGCGTTGGTGACTTTTTGCCATCCGGCTATTTGTTCAGGAGAGTAAATACCTGGCGTCCAAGCATAACCTTGGCCCATGGCTGAAATCTGGGTGCCTTCAC
>NZ_JACJFI010000046.1 GCF_014164505.1 Shewanella sp. SG41-4
GATAGAAGTTTAGGCTACCAGGCCTTGTCGCCAATACGATTTAGCTTTGTAAATTATAGCGATTCTTTCTGACAGTGACATGAGCTTTATAACTTCAATGAACGCTAACGCTTGTTGCTCATCGCCCAATAATTCTCTGATTTGTCCATCATATTGATAGCCCTCACTTATATTCCAATGCAACTGCTTGGCTTCTTCTCTAATGTCTGGATGCGAGATGAGACCGTTGTACGCACAATAAAAAACAGTCCACTGCTCCGGTCGAAAGAAAGGGGTATTTTCTTCAATGAGTATATTAAATTGTTCGGACATTGCGTTAAGCGAACCTGACCAGTTTACGTCGCCGCTTTGTGTTAAGTTGTTGCATGTTCTAATAGTGTCATCGACTAGACGAACTGATTTTTTGACGGGCATAGTAATCCCCTTTAAATAAAGGCCGTAGGTGCTGCCTATGTTGTTTACGCTAATCTGCACGCCATTTTCTCGCGCACGATTAATTAAAAATTCGAGAATGTGCTCCTTTTCGCCATCAACGAAAGCCCACTCATTGCAGTCTGCACAGAGTCCATCATCAAAACCGCTATTATCATGCTCAATTTGATTTAAAAATATCGGGCCGTTTTCAAAAAATTCATCTTCACTTTGACGTAAATGCTTTAAACAGCACTGTAGCGAATTTCCTGTACTAAATTCTACATGAAAGAAACCGGATTCTGTGTTAGATTCTACGTTAATTACTTTTAGATCGTTTAAGTTTTTCATGATAACTTCCTTAACTTTCGCCCTACCAAAGCGGTGGGCTTCTTAGTATTTATCAGGTCTCTGGGGATAAATTCAAGATGTCTGTTAATAATTATTTTTAAATAATTTTATATTTACCCATTTTTGCTCTTATTTAATTTATACCGTCGCCTGAAATATGAGTTGATAACTGCTCTGTAACGCTTATATCCTGTGGGGGGCTGTAAGTTTTAGCGGAGTAACAATTAGATTTCCATCCTGCAGAGTAAATAGCTTGTCTTCCGCGTTCGGTCATTTTCATTAAGCGCGATCCTCATTTCATATCTTCGTTGTTCGTAAAGTGGATCAGTTAAAACAAGAGCACTATGCCGCTGCTTGCGGCTGTGAACATTCATTTTCTGCTTAATTTGGGCTTTGATATGAGATTCGTTGAATTATATGGAGTGGTGAATAGAACCGATTTATTGTATTGCAGTAATGAAGAGTAGTTAGCTAGCACCTTGCTCAAAGGCCGCAAAGTCTCACAAATATCAACTAAATACTCCATGGCGGGTCCGTCCTATCAATTGCATCACCTCTAGAGCCCCTGTTTCAGTACATATTAAGCTAGCTGGTGATTGGCCGTTCATATTTAAAGCTGGTGCTACAAGCCATTTGATAGCCTCTTGGCTATCACCGCCCATGAGTTTGATTGCTGAATCGACTACACGTATAAAACGTACGAGGCGTTCGCTCTCTACACTGGTCAGTTTGCCACTGATTTTGCGGCGAGAAAAATGACTAGGCTTAATGCCGATTAGTTTGAGCAGCAAAGATTGAGGGATATTGAGCTCTTTTGTTGCTTTATCCACAACATTTAGAGAAAGACCGTATTCGATCTCTTGGATCAGAATAAACCCATGGCTCGCAGGAAGGCCAACTCGTTCCCACAATTTGCGTGTTTTGCTCTGGTGAGGGGTATAATTCTGTATCGTTTCTGTGTTCATAACCAGCAGCCTGAGTAACTAGTATTATTCTCAACTGTATGCCACATGAATGGTTAGTGGCAAGCCATTTGATATATCAATTAGAGGAATTCATAATGAGACTAATCAAATTAAAAGCAGTGATGGATTGCACCGGCCTAGGGCGTTCAACCGTTTACAACTACATAGCCGAAAATCAATTTCCAAAGCCTGTAAGCCTAGGAGCAAGAGCCGTCGCCTGGGTAGAGAGTGAAGTGCAAGATTGGATTTTGGCAAGGATTGAAGCAAGGGATTTGTTGAAACGTAAGGCGGGAATAGCATAGAACAAACCAGTTTTAGCATCTAAAGGCAAAAGGCGGCAAGTTCAAATGGTAATTCCTTAAAAATACTTAGTTATAAATTCTCTACTTTCAGTGGGATGTGTGCTCTGGAATCTGATATGCTCTTGTGCCATTAATGAAACAGCGAGACGAACATGTTTGTATCAAGTACCTAAAATGCTTGTTAAATCATCATGATTACGTTCTAGCTTCTAGATGAGCTTCTGGTTAACTTATACAGTGAATTAATGTCTCGAGGAAGATGAGAAAGCAAATGGGTAAGAAATATAAAATTGGCTTTGCACGTCCCGCCTTATTGCATGAAACCGTTCAGGTAGTGCAGTGTTTTTGCGAGTTGCGAGATTGGACGTTGGTTAAGCAAGAAGTCAAAGATACTAATTTATTGCAATGCCGAACCGAACGCTCAAGCGACATTATGTATAGCGAAATTACCAAGCGTTTATCGCTGTTGTCATCTGCACAAATCGAACTGCTCTCTGAAGACGAATCACAAAATGTCAGACACTTGATTTGGATAGCACTTTGCAAGCAGTATCCGTTCATCGGGGATTTTACGATAGAAGTTCTGGCCGATGCTCATGCCACCCACCGTTTTGAGATTTCTCATGACGACTACGGCTATTTCTTCAACGCCAAGGCCGACTGGCATCCTGAACTTGAAAGCGTATCAGATAAAACGCGTTCTAATGCGCGCCAAGCACTGTTTCAGATGATGCGTCAATGCGAACTGATTAGTGACGCTAATCAGCTTATTCCGCAAATGCTGTCGTCAGCCCTACAGAATTGCTCGCCAGAATCTGATTTGGCCTTTATCCCCGGAGCTATCCGTTTATGAGCCGTGTTAAATCAAACCCGTTAAACCACAACACCGTCACCCGTAAAAACCTTGCCGATGCCTACAGCCATCTTCTCGGGGTGATTGCAAGTAAGCCGTTCCTTAAGAACGAAGGTTTAAATAACGAGGTGCCTTTTCATATTTGCCCATTTGAGCCGGTTATCACCTCAGACATCACTCAATTGGTGAAACAACTAAAAAATGATCTTCAAGATGCTGATGTTAACGTGCTGGAGATTAACCTTTACGATTTAGTCATTGAAGTCTTACAAGACGAGGGCGATTGGGAATGGTTACTGGAAAACGAAAGCACATTGTCACGTCCAGAACTTAAAGAAGAGTTGCAGGGAGTATTGGACACCGAGACAGTATTGATGCCCCGCATAGCTAAAAAAATGAGCGAAGTTTCACATCATGTCATGTTTATTACCGGCGTTGGTGAGGTTTTTCCTTACATTCGCTCGCACAATATTTTGAATAATTTACAACGAATCGCAAAAGCACAACCCACCTTGATGATTTTCCCAGGAAGCTATCAACATTCTTTGGCCACCGGTGCATCTTTGGTGCTGTTTGGCAAACTAACCGACGATAAATATTATCGCGCTTTTAATATTCTTGACCGAGCTAACTGATTAGGTTTTTAAGGAGTACCACAAATGATAATGGAACATATTTTTACAAAGCCTGTCGACCGAGCTATCGAAGGAGTAATCAAAGCGGATGATGATTTTAGCCTTTTTGTCGAGTTAGATGAGTATGTCATAACGAAAGAGGTCGCCAAACGCCTCGATAAATTTTTAGATGCATACTTAAACTACAGCGGTGCAAACGGTGTATGGATTTCAGGATTTTTTGGTTCAGGTAAGTCTCACTTACTCAAAATGCTGGCCTTGTTGCTGCAAAATAAGCCGATTGAAGATGTTTGGCCGCTTGAATTGTTTCTCGATAAACCCCCTTTTAATGAAGGGGGGATGCCTGCAAATGACCTAAAGCGTGCGGTGGCCATACCTTCTGAAAGCATTCTGTTTAACATCGATCAAAAAGCTGATGTTATCTCAAAAACGGAACTGGATGCATTGGTGGCAGTGTTTTTAAAAGTGTTTGATGAGCACTGTGGTTACTATGGCAAACAGCCCTACATTGCTCAGTTTGAACGTGAGCTTGATGCAGACGATTATTTTGTCGTTTTCAAGGAAACCTTCGAATCAATTACAGGAATGCCGTGGGATAAAGGCCGCCAACGTGCCAAGCGCATGGCTCAGAATATTGACAAGGCTTACAACCAAGTAACCGGTAGCACAGAATCCAATATTCTGGACAAATACCGAGATGACTATCGCCTGTCAATTGAGGATTTTGCCAGCCAGGTAAACGGCTATATCGAGTCCAAAGGCGATACTTTTCGCTTAAACTTTTTTGTGGACGAGGTTGGCCAATACATAGCCGACAACGTCAAATTGATGACCAACTTACAAACAGTGGCAGAATCTCTGGCAACTAAGTGCAAGGGCCGTTCTTGGGTCATTGTTACCGCGCAGGAAGAGATGGCGTCGGTTATAGGCGAAGACGGCGCACACACTTCGCACGATTTTTCTAAAATTCAGGCCCGTTTTAAAAACCGCATGAAACTGAACAGCCAGGATGTGGCAGAAGTGATTCAAATGCGGTTGCTGCATAAAAAAGAAGACTACATCAGTCAGCTGTCCGATTTGTACCACAAACAAGAAAACAACCTGAAAACCTTGTTCGATTTTGCTGATGGCTCAGCAAGCTACCCCAATTATAAAGACCGGGAGCACTTTATTAAAAGTTATCCCTTTGTTCCTTATCAATTTATGTTATTTCAAGCTTCTATTCAAAACTTGTCTCGTCACAACGCTTTTGAAGGTAAGCATAGTTCTGTGGGCGAGCGCTCTATGCTGGGTGTTTTCCAGCAAGTAGCAATTGGTATTAAAGATCACACATTAGGCGATCTTGCTACATTCGATTTAATGTTTGAGGGCATCAGAACAGCCTTAAAGGGCGCGATTCAGGCTTCTATTTTAAAAGCGGAGAAAATTCTCACTAATCCGTTCGCACTGCGTGTGCTTAAGGCACTATTCTTGGTGAAGTACGTTAAAGAGTTTAAGCCAAGCATTCGAAATATTTGTGTATTAATGCAAGATAACTTCGATGTTTCGCTGTCTCAGCTCAAAGCAGATGTTGAAGAGGCCTTAGGTTTACTTGAACAGCAAACTTACATTCAAAGAAACGGTGATTTATACGAATATCTCACGGACGAAGAGCAGGATGTCGAAGCCGAGATTAAGAATACCGATGTTGATACCTCCGCAGTAAGTACTGAGCTAGAAAAGCTTATCTACGATGGCATCATTAAAAATCGCAAAATCCGCTGGGATGAAAGCGGGCAAGACTATGCGTTTACACGCAAACTGGATGACAATCAAAGTGGGCGTGAACATGAGTTAGCCATCCACATTATCACTTCATTCCATGATCATCGTGATGCGTTAGAAAAGCACAGAACCGATACAGTATATAACGACGAACTCAGAGTGGTGCTACCTGAAAGTGCCCGCCTGATGAGTGATTTGCTGCTGTACCTGCAAACACAGAAATACGTATCGCATGAAACCCGCACCACTCAGCAAGATTCGGTAAAGCGCATTTTGGCCGATAAAGCAGGGCAAAATGCCGACCGTTACAATCAACTAAAATTACTGCTCTCTAAATTAATGGGGCAGGCCACATACTTCGTTGCCGGTAAAGAAATTGAACTGTCGGGTGAAGATGGCCAAAGTAAGGTGATTAAGGCCTTTATTGAGCTGGTGAAGCATACCTACCCGAATCTAAGAATGCTGCGTGGTCAGCAATACACTGAAGCGGATATCAGTAAAATTCTGACCGAAGGTCAGCAGGGATTGTTTGGTGATGAGCAAATTCTGCCAGAGTCTTTGCAAGAGATGTTTTCGTTTATTCAAAGAAATAGCAATGGCGGTATTCGCACTACTGTAAAACTGGTGCAGGAAAAATTTGAACGTAAGTCTTACGGCTGGTCCTATGCGGCAACCTTATGCACGCTGGCGCATCTGTGCGCGCGAGGCAAAATTGAAGTGCGTGAGTCCACCAACTTACTGGACGACAGTGAGTTATTGCGCGCACTGAAAAACGCCGGCGCTCACGGTAATCTTATCCTTGACCCGCAAGTAGAGTTTACACCGTCGCAAATTCGCAAACTCAAAGAGTTCTTCAACGACTACTTTGACAAGGTCGCCTTGTCGAATGAAGCCAAAGCCTTGGCAAAAGAAACACAGGAAGCGTTTTTTGCTCAGAAAACGGAATTGGTCCGGCTGCATGATCAAGCTCCCAAGTATTCGTTTCTTCGTGCTTTAACAGCCATCATCGCAGATTTAAGTGATTTAGAAGCCAAACCTTATCCCTGGTTTATTACCGAGCTAACCCGAGAGGAAGATAAATGGCTGGAAAACTACAAAGATCGGGTTATTGACCCCATCACCAAGTTTATGAAAGGGCAAAGCAAAAAGCATCTCGATGATGCCATGCGTTTATTAGAAGAGCACAAAGCCAACTTGTCTTATGTGCAAGCCGATGAACTCGCGGCTATTCAGGCGGCGGTGGTCGAACCTAATATTTACAAGGGAGATGCAGTTCAGCAGCTGGTAGCGAATATGAAATCGCTAAAATCTAAGATAGAAGCAGAGCTGCAAAATGCTCAAACCCAAGCAGAGCAAAAAATAGCGCAAATTAAAGAAAAACTACTGCAAATTAACGACTATGCCCAGCTCACGCCAGAGCAGCAAGCCAGCATTAACGCAGCGTTTGAGGCAATTAAAAGCAAGCTAGTGCAACAAACACTTATCGCACTGGTGCGGGATAACGTCCGCCAGTTCGAAGATACAAGCTATCCGCAGCTGCTGGATAAAATTTTACTCTGGACAGCGCCCAAGCCGGTAATGCCTGAAAAACCTGCACAGCCAGTAGTAGCAAAACCCGGCATCCCACCAGCACCAGCTGAAGTTAAAGAACCCAGTTCACCGGCGTATCAGACTGTGGCAATTCGTGACATCCAGGTAGCGTTTAATAAGCCGCTGCTTGACACCGAAGCGGATGTTGACGCTTACATCGACAGCTACAAAGCCAAACTGATTGAAATGATTAAACAAGGTAAAAAGGTGCGTGTGTAATGGATACATCGAAGTTAAAAAAGTTTGCGCAAGAAGCGCGCCGCGCCTTGCTGGAACAAGTTACCAGTAAACTCAGCTTGGTGTTACAACCTGAAAGCAGTGCCCGGCGTGAAGCGCCCAAAGCGATTTATCAGTTAGAGCAAGCCCTATCAGAACAAGGTAAAGCGGCCCTAATAGATAAAGTGGCTTATATCTGGTTTAACCGTTTTTGCGCACTGCGCTTTATGGATGTGAATGGCTATAACCGGGTAGGCGTGGTTTCACCGGCTGAAGGCCAAGTACAGCCAGAAATCCTGTCTGAAGCCAAAGCCGGGCATATTGATGATACCCTGGTAGATACGCGTGCCGCCGAGCGTGTGATGGGTTTACTGAATGGCAGTATTAAAAGCCAGGACGAACAAACCGAAGCCTATCGTCAATTAATCGTTGAGGTATGTCATAACTACCACAGCCTAATGCCTTACCTGTTCCCGCGCATTGATGATTACAGCGAATTATTGATGCCAGATGATCTGCTATCAGAAAACTCAGTTCTGTCGCACACCCGCATCGCCATGACAGCAGATGCTTGTGCATCGGTAGAAGTTATTGGTTGGTTGTATCAGTTCTATATTTCCGAGAAGAAAGACAAAGTCTTTGCAGACTTGAAAAAGAACAAAAAAGTCACAGCTGAAAACATTCCGGCTGCTACACAGTTGTTTACCCCGCATTGGATAGTGCGTTATCTGGTAGAGAACTCACTGGGCCGGTTATGGATGCAGAATAATCCTACCTCGCGTATTGCTGAGCAAATGGATTACTACATTAAACCAGCGCTTGCGGTGGAAGGTGAAGAACAAGCTGAAAGCGATTTTCTTAAAATCTCCAGCCCGGAACAGCTGAAAATCTGTGATCCCGCCGCTGGTTCAGGCCATATGCTCACCTACGCCTATGACTTGCTGTATGCCATCTATCTGGATGCAGGCTACGACCCGGTTAATATCCCGGAGCTGATTTTAACCAAAAACCTGTATGGTATTGAAATTGATGAGCGTGCATCTGAGTTAGCCGCCTTTGCGCTGTCGATGAAAGCGATGAAAGGTAACCCAGAAGATGACAGCAATAACCGTCGTCGCTTCTTCCGCAGCCCTATCAAGCCCAATATCTGCAAGCTTGAGAAGATTGTCTTCACCGATGATGAACTCGATGAATACTTTGCTTTTGTTGGTAAAAACTTATTTACCGCTGATTTGCGCAAGGCCTTAAAAGATTTTGAAGAGGCTGATAACTTTGGTTCATTAATTACCCCAACCATCAGTGATGTCACCGAAGTGCTTAGAACACTGGCTGCCAAAGATGTATCAGGGCAGTTATTTTTAACCGATACCCACAATAAAGTGATACAGGTGTTAACTCAGGCGGATTATTTAAGTCAGAAGTACCATGTAGTGATTGCTAACCCGCCTTATATGGGCGGAAAGGGGATGAATCCCCATCTATCTACTTGGTTAAAAGATAACTATGCTGATGTAAAATCAGACCTTTTTTCAGCATTTATTGTCCGCAACACTCTGCTAGCGTTGCCAGGTGGACAGTTAGGCTTCATGACGCCATTTGTGTGGATGTTTATCTCATCCTATGAAAAGTTAAGACAATTTCTCATAGGAAAAAAAACCATCACATCATTAATTCAGCTGGAGTATTCAGGTTTTGATGGTGCCACAGTACCAATTTGTACCTTTACTATTGAAAATAATCATCGTCCAAATCATCGAGGAGGCTATGTTCGCCTGTCGGATTTTAAAGGTGCAGTGAATCAGGCACCAAAGACACTTGAGGCTATTCAAAACCCTAGTTGTGGCTGGTTCTTTAGAGCCTCAGCAGAAGATTTTGTTAAAATCCCGGGGAGCCCGGTTGCTTATTGGATCAGTCAGGCTGTTCGTAATGCTTTCTCACAGCATGAGCGCTTTGGTGAATATATAGCCCCCGCAGTTGGTCAGAATACTGGAGATAATGATCGATTTTTGAAATTATGGTCAGAAGTTTCAATTGGCCGAATGGGGATTGGTTTCTCAAACTTTGAATGCGTGAACTCTTCCGGTCTGAAATGGTTTCCTTATAACAAGGGGGGCACCTACAGGAAATGGTACGGAAATATGTACTTTGTTATTAATTGGGAGAACGATGGTCGAGATGTTAAGGAGTATGCTGTTGAGCGGAATCAGGGCAAGCATTGGTCGAGATATATTCAGAATTTGCATTTCATGCTTCGTGAGGGGGTTTCTTGGACTGCCACAAGTTCTTCCTATTTTGGTTGTCGATATACTCCTGTCGGCTTCCTTTTTGACGTAAAGGGTACGTCAGGATTTTCAGACAAAATAGACGCTAAAGTTTTGGCTTCTTATCTTGCAAGTAATGTTGTTTCTAGTTTCTTGAAATTTTTGAATCCAACTATTGAATTTCAAACAAGAGACATTCGAAACCTGCCATACACATCTCAGTTAATCAATAACCCCAGATTGTCAGAGCTGGGCTGTGCCGCAGTTGATTATGCTAAATCCGACTGGGATGCTTTCGAAACCTCATGGGATTTCAGATTATTACGACTTCTCGAACCAGAGTATAGGGCCATTAAACTGGCGATTAGCTATGATAAGCTCCGCATCCACTGGCAGGGCATGACATCCGAAATGCAACGGCTCGAACAGGAAAATAACCTTATCTTTATTGATGCCTATGGCCTTCAAGACGAACTATCAGCTGAAGTCCCGATTGAAGAAATAACCTTAACCTGTAACCCTGCCTATCGCTATGGCATCAAAATCAGTGAAGCAGAGCGTGAGTTACGTTTGCGGGCCGATACCATGGCGGAGTTTTTATCGTATGCCGTGGGCTGTATGTTTGGCCGCTATTCGTTAGATGAACCTGGTTTAATTCTGGCCAACCAAGGCGAAAAGCTAGAGGATTATCTGGCACGTATTCCAGAGCCTGCCTTTATGCCTGACGAAGATAATGTTATTCCGCTTATCGACTTTGATGGCGATTGGTTTGAAGACGACATTACCGAGCTGTTTAAACAGTTTTTAAAAGTGACGTTCGGTGAAGCGAATTATGCAGAAAACCTGGCCTTTATTGAGGAGGCGTTAGGTAAGGATATTACCAAATACTTCTTGAAAGATTTTTACAAAGACCATGTGAAACGCTATAAAAAACGGCCTATTTACTGGCAATTCTCTAGCCCTAAAGGCACTTTTAATGCGCTGATTTATATGCATCGTTACCACCCCGATACCGCCAGTGTGGTGTTGAATGAGTATTTGCGTGAATTTAGAACCAAGCTGGAAGCCCGCAAAGATAGCTACTTACAAATTAACATTAGTGCAGCTGCCAGCCAGAAAGATAAAACGCAGGCGCTGAAGATGATCGATAAGATTAATAAAGCGCTGGATGAAATTAACGAATACGAGCGCGAAGTGTTGTTTCCGCTGGCGGCAGAACGGATCAGCATCGACCTGGACGATGGCGTAAAACACAACTACCCGCTGTTTGGCAAAGCACTGAAAAAGATTGCTGGCTTAGAAGGTGTTGATAATGAATGACAATCGGATTCAACAGGCGCTGTCCCGGCTTTTCGGTAGCAGCCGTATTGTGTTTTGGTACGACGATAAACAAGAGTTTCGCGAAGCGTTTGACACCCTGGTGCTTGCTGGCGTTGAAAAACTGGAGATTACCAACAATCAATTTAGCCTGAAACACCAAATTTTGCGTGAAGCACCTAAGCAGCAGTTTTTGCTTTACCTTGAAGACCAGGAACCGGAGTATCTGGATAATTGGCTATTGGATGTGCAGCTAGGTAGTGCTGTGTTTCGCACGGATCAATCTGCTATTTGGCTGAGTGAGCTGAACCTGCCGCCAGAATTTTCTGAACTGGTAACCGAGCATGCTGGCTTCTTTGAGGTTGGCCGTGCGCCGAAACAAGCTGAGCTTCGCAAAGAACGCCTAACGCATTTGCTAAAATCTGACGATACCCGCTCGCAAATTCGCATGAAGATGTTGGCGGTGTGCGCCGAGCTAACCCAGTCAGCCGATGTGAAGCTGGATATTATCTGCGAAGCGCTGTTTGATGAGTTGCTCGAAAAGTCTCAGCCCTGCTACCAAATGATACAACAGTGCAAGCTAACCGGTTTTTTGTGGGAGCAAGTTGAGCGTTATTATGGCTACCTGGCAGATAAACCTTCGGTAAAAGACTTTTCTATCGAGCTGTTTAAGTCTAGCTATTTACTGTCGTTAGCTAACCCGAAAGAGAGCGACCGCGCCACATTAAACAATGACGCCTTGGTGCTGTTTAAGCGCTGGAAAGACAGCCGTAAACACCAGCAGGTATTTGAAGCGTTATCAGATGACTATGCGCAAATGCTGGATATTGAAGCTGACTTGAACAACCGCGATTTGAAAGATGTAATAGAGCTAGATTATTACCAACTGATTGATAAAAAAGTCATCGTTGAATTGGTAAGAGCGGTTGATCAACGCACCTTATCCGAAGGTGAAGTAACACTTCATTGCCGTCAGCGCCGTCAAAGTCATTGGTATTCGCACTTTCAGCATCTGTATGCTGCTATCGACATGGCCAGCCAATTTTTAACCCGGTTGGATACCTTGCAGCTTAATATGGCAAGCAGTAGCGATGCGGTGCATGGGTATGTGCGGCACTGGTTTAAGATTGATCAGTTGTACCGTAAGTTTATTTACCACCTGAACACATCCGGGCAAATGACGCTGTTAAGCAAACTTACCGATAAGATTGAGAGCTTGTATAGCAATAACTACTTAAGCCCCTTAGCAACGCAGTGGCAAGGTCAGGTAGATGCAATGACTAATTGGTCGGTTGCCGATGTGCCGCAACAAAAGCAGTTTTATAGCCGCTGGGTTAAGCCATACCGTAACAAGGGTAATAAGATTTGCGTTATCATTTCCGATGCCTTTCGCTATGAGGCGGGTGAAGAGATGGTGAGTCGCATTCGCCAAATAGATCGTTACCAAGCGTCGCTGGATCATATGCTGTCGGCACTGCCCAGCTATACCCAGCTAGGCATGGCATCACTTTTACCGAGTTACAATGAGCTCACAAATAGTCAGGCGTCGCTGTCAATTTCAGACAATAAAGATGGCATAGTGCTGTTAGATAGCATTTCGACACAGGGCACTGCCAACCGAGATAAATTACTAAAACTTGCCCTGGGCGAGACAGCCTGTGCGCTAAAAGCGAAACAGGTGTTGGAAATGACCCAAACCGAAGGGCGAGAGCTGTTTAAAAACAATGATGTCATTTACATCTATCACAACCGCATTGACCATGCTGGCGATAAGATGCAATCGGAAGGTGAAGCCTTTGAAGCCACTGAGCGTACCTTCGATGATTTAATGACATTGGTGAAAAAGCTGGCCGGATATAACGCTTCTAATGTGTTAATTACCGCTGATCATGGCTTTATTTACCAAAACCGAGCACTGGAAGAGAGTGACTTTGTGTCTACCGATGTGCCGGGTGACATTCATTACCGCGACCGTCGTTTCTTGTTAGGCAAAAACTTAACGGCTACCGATGCCGTTAAAGTGTTTTCCGCGCCGCAGTTGGGGTTAACCGGTGAGGTGCATGCGGCTATTCCGAAAGGCATACAACGCTTACGTTTAAGCGGTTCAGGCAGCCGTTTTGTTCATGGTGGCGCAACCTTACAAGAGGTGATTGTGCCGGTGATTGCCATTAATAAAAAACGCCAAAGCGATACCGCTACGGTAGAGGTTGATTTGTTACGTGGTGGTACTAATGTCATCACGGCAGGGCAGTTGTCGGTAACGCTTTATCAAACTGAGCCGGTAACGGATAAATTAAGGCCACGTGAACTGCGAGCAGGTATTTATACTCTTTCAGGCCAATTGATTTCAGATGTGCATACCGTAACTATGGATTTAACTGCTGAAAATGCCCGCGAGCGTGAGTTAAAACTTCGATTTGTGCTTACGCAAGATGCAGACAGCGCAAATAATCAGGAAGTGGCACTAAAACTGGAAGAGCCTGTAGAAGATACCAACCAGTTTAAAGAGTACCGCCAGTTGAAATACACGATTCGCCGCTCCTTTACGTCGGATTTTGATTTCTAATTGCACACCAACGCATGAAGTGGATAAACAGGTAAAACTATGACGGATTTAAATACAAAGATTTGCGACGTTTTCCCCGGTTTGGTGGTGCGTAAAGACCTGGTAAAAACGGTGAAGGGCAATGCTATTGTGCCGTCGTATGTGTTGGAGTATTTGCTTGGGCAATATTGTGCAACCAATGACGAAGACAGCATCCAAAGCGGCATATTGACGGTGAAAGAGATATTAGCCAAGCACTATGTACACCGCAATGAAGCGGGCCTGGTGCGTTCGATGATCCGTGAGAAAGGTCGCTTTAAGATCATTGATAAAGTGAGCGTATCGCTGAACGACAAAAAAGATTGTTACGAAGCCGAATTTGCCAACCTGGGCATTAAAAAGGTGTTAATTGATTCGGGTACGGTAAAGCAACACCCAAAAGTGCTGGTGGGTGGTGTATGGGTGATTGCCGATATTGAATATGATCACATTGAAGATAAAGACACTGTTCCCTGGATTTTAGGCAGTTTAAAGCCGATTCAAATGTCACATTTTGACTACGAGACTTATTTGGCAGCGCGTAAGCAGTTTACCATGGAAGAGTGGATTGACGTGTTGGTGCAGAGTATTGGCTTTAATCCGGAATACTTTGGCGAGCGCAGTAAGCTGACGCAGTTGGTCCGTTTAATTCCGTTTTGTGAGCGCAACTACAACCTGATAGAGCTTGGTCCTAAGGGCACTGGTAAATCTCATATATTTTCTGAGTTTTCACCACATGGCATTTTAATTTCAGGTGGTGAAGTGTCAGTACCAAAGCTTTTTGTGAATAACACAACGGGCAAAATAGGTTTGGTCGGGTACTGGGACACGGTTGCGTTCGATGAGTTTGCCGGCAAACAAAAGAAAGTAGACAAAGCGCTGGTCGATATCATGAAAAACTACATGGCGAACAAGTCGTTTTCCCGCGGTGTAGAAACGTTGGGCGCTGATGCATCGATGGTATTCGTGGGTAACACAGAGCACAGTGTGCCTTATATGCTTAAACACACAGATTTGTTTGATCCACTACCCGAGAAATTCTATGACTCTGCGTTTTTAGACCGCTTACATTACTACATTCCCGGTTGGGAGGTAGATATTATACGCGGTGAGATGTTTTCGCGTGGTTACGGCTTTGTCGTGGACTACCTTGCGGAAATCTTGCGCCATTTGCGTAACCAAGACTACTCAGACCATTATAAACAGCACTTTACTCTTTCAGCTGACATATCTACCCGTGATCAGGACGGCATCAATAAAACCTTTTCTGGCTTGATGAAGATACTTTTCCCGCATGGCGGTGCCAGTAAAGATGAGATTGAAAAAGTTCTTAGGTTTTCGTTTGAAGGACGCAAGCGCGTTAAAGACCAATTGATGCGTATGGACAGCACCTATGCTGCGGTTGATTTCAGTTACAGCGACAGCAGCGGCAAAAAGGTCAGTGTTAAAACGCTGGAAGAACTGGAATACCCCAGATACTTCCATCATGTTGTGGCTGCCGGCGACGAGGGGCTACCCGAACCGCTAGTCCGAGAAACCGAAAGCCATCCAAATGCAGAAAGTATGACAACAGCGCCTAAGCCGACAGATGAGTTAAAAGAAAAACATATCGTCGTTATGGAGAATCAGCGCGGTACCAGCTTTGATAATTTGTTTGGGCCTTATCTGCGTGGGGCAAGGCATATCACTATTACTGACCCTTATATCAGGCTGTTTTACCAGGCAAGAAACCTAATGGAATTGCTTGAAACTATAGTACGCGGTAAATCTGAAGAAGATGAAGTGGTTGTTAGCCTCATCACCGTTGCAGATGAGTTTAAAAGCGAGCAGCAGGGCGAATGGCTAGACCAAATTCAAAGCGCGATGCTCGCTGTTGGCATCCATTTTACCTACTCATTTGATAACTCAGGTAGCCAACATGCCCGGCATATTGTGTCTGATACAGGCTGGAAAATATCCTTGGATAGAGGGTTAGACATTTTCCAACAATATGACATGAATGATGCATTCCAGTTGGCCAACAGGCTACAAAGCCAACGGCCTTGTAAAGCGTTTGAGGTGACATACATCCGGATGCAAGAATCATAAGTTACGTTTACCAGCTTAGGCTTAATCTACCCATGACCGCCTTAGTGGTCATGGGTAGATTAAGCACTCGGGAACACATGGCCTGACAAACTTCTTTGTGCGAGTATGATGCGTCGTGGGCCGTGCACTGAGAAGTGCTGTATATCGCCCTTTAGTTCGGTGGCTGTTTATTTTTGCTAGTTTCATAGCCAAATAGGTTGGTAATCGTCTCTTAAGCTTATGATTCAGGCAAGGCTCTGCTACATGCCCAAGTGTACCTCGTTAGCCTTTTAAGTGATAACGGGTACTGCGTCCACCTGAGTCTGATTTCACCAAGCAGTATAATTCTACTAGGTTGCGCGCTTGGCTGTGATGATGACGATTGAGCAAATTTCCAAACGATTTTCATCTCTTGACTTAAACAGCTGCAGATAGAACAAAAAGATATGCGTATCGGTATGAAGTTGTCTGCTCTGTTACCTGTGCTAGATGGTTTGAATATTCAGCTACAGGGGGGGGTAAGGCCGAACCATTTTTCTTGGTGAAAAATCGTTCGGCCTTTATTTTAGTTTACTGGCTGCATTATTTCTTGTTTTATGGTTTCTCTAACCGTATTGATGAGCGCTTCACTCACCTCAAATTCTTTACATAACACTTTGATTAACCTAGTGACATGACGGCTAAGTGGGTTGTTAGGGTTAAACTCGTTATAAATACTCAACCAGGCGGCCACCAGCTTATATTCGTTATAGCCAGCGTGTTCTAATTGGTACAGTACCTCAATGATGGCTTCATCCTCACCTAAGTCTTCAATATCAGAGATATCAAACTCATCCATGGTCAATTGACTGTCAGGGGTGAACTCTTGGTTGAGTGACAGGGCTAAAGATGTCGATGCAGTGTCTGCAGTGTCTGCGGCATCTGCGGTGATTGAAAATTTAGGGATATCTAACCAATCATCATTTTGCTTCCTAAGGAAGGCTGGAATATCTAAGTCATCGGGGGCTGAGGGCGCACCAGCTGAGAAAAATATCTGCGGCTGTGCGTCGCATATCTGCATTTGGCTAGAGACCACGGGAATTTCAATTAATACACGACCAAAGCCACTCTGCCCAGCGGGTAATTGATGGGGAATGCTTTGCAGATTAGGTATGCCTAATGCATTTGTATGCGCATTGGTTTTTACTAAGATATAGCTGGTTGACTTGGTGATCAGTTGATACTTTTCAGCTATTTCAAGTGCTTCATCTTCACTTACCACAGATAGCCTGTCATGGGCTGCAAGCCTTGCGAGCAAGCCTTTGTCATTATCTTTGTGAGTTATTGCTATTGTAGAACCGTACACTTCATGCTCTTTTTCTGCCTCATTAAACTCACCTTCATAATACAGATCGGCAACCGCTGCAGGGTAGCCTTCATAAAGGGTAAACAGATTAACGGTATCCCCTAAAAATAACGTATTTTTATGGGCGGGGAGGGCGTTGAAACAGAGCGGCGCTGCATATTTATCGCTGAGACAAAGTTGTGGGTTTTGAAGTGGCGGTTGTTTCATTCGCTTAAAGTGCTGCACTATTCGTGTACTCATAGCCTCATTTGGGGTAACAAAGTCACTGGCCCCACCTGTGACTTTGGCAAGCTTTGATAGAAACGCTTCACTGACAGCACTGCCTACACCGATAACAAAATGACGATGGTTAGCTAGCGCTGCACCAGTGAGTACTTCATCTTCTTTCCAGGTTTGGCCATCTGTGATCAGCAGCAGATCTGTGGGCAGCATTATGGGAGAGTGAGAGCGATAAGCAGCCTCCAGTGCCGATTTCATTTCAGTTCCGCCTAAGTTAGCTTCAAGACTTCGTAGTGTTTTCTGGGCAATTTTAATGTTGGCTGCAGTGGCTAAGACAGACTCTTCGAACAGCTTTTGATGCCGTGAACCAAATAAAATGATGTTGAAGTAGTCATGGGTTTCTAGTTGGTTAACGACTTCAATTAGTGCGATGCGAGCTTGCTTTATCGAGTCTCCAGCCATGGAACCTGAGCAGTCAACGACAATTTTTATGCAACGGGGATCATGTTGAGGTGCTGTCTCTGGTTTTGACTCTGGCGTTGACTCTGGTGTCGGAATAAAGGAGGTTAGAGCGACAGTGTGTTCACCGTCATCAGCCCAGTAACCTTCACCCACATATCCCTTTGGCTTCTCTAGTTCAAGAATGAAGTCACGATCCATCACTTGAGGCCGGTTTAAACTCACATTCATTATTTGATTAACAACCTGATGGGCTACGCTGTGAGACGGGCAGTGAATGGCTGTCCCCGCTAATAGCCCTTCTATAGAGATTGAGAACGTTAACTTGTAAGTTGCCGATAACGAGTGCTGAGGTAGCTGGTGTTCAGCGATATGAGTGAGTTGTGGTGTGCCATATTTAGGCGCTATGGTCGTGGGAAGGTAAAAACGAAGCCTTTCGCCTTGCCACTGATGAAGCTGAGCGTATCTGAATGTAATCACTGCCGCTTCGCCTGCCAGTAAATTACCTAAGTTAATACAATATAGGCCATCACTGATTTTGCTTAACAAGACTGCAGTATCACCATTGACGATAGCGTCTTCGTAATCATCCTCTGCGGCACGGTTTGCTTTTACACGACCTTGAAGTAACTCACCATTTATTTCGACCTCTAATGAGGTTAACACCGCATCAATGGGCAGTGGGAAGGTATACACAGTTTCGATATTGGCTGTTGTACTGTTTTGATAGTGCTGCTTTATTTCAACTTCAGATAAGACGCCAGTCAGCTTTGCGGTTATATCAACAGACCTTAGTGCAATCAGTTCACCTGATAATGTTGTTAGTCCTATTTTACTGTTCATTTGCCTTCCTTAACGTTTGATATGGTGCGCTGATATAAAGAGATGACGTCTAGGGTCAATTGTCTAGCTTGCTCAGGGGTTAGCCCAGCTTTGCTTGGGTTTAAGGTGAGTGATATACCTTCATCGATATGCACATGGCTACAAACCTCAATGTCTCCAGGCTTTAATCGTTTAAGTGGGGGCAGTGGCTTATTGTCACTTTCATCGAAAAGAAGCTCGCTAATACGCTCAAGAGACAAGCCCGCATCCTGCCACTTCTTGATTTCAAGCAATCGCTCTAGGTGCACTTGGGTGTAATAAGCTCCGCGCCCACTGCCTTCTGGTGCGGGTAACAGTGACTTCTGGATATAGAAGCGCACAGTGCGAGGTGTCAGCTCTATTAGCTGGCAAAGGTCACTTAAGGTATAGCGGTTTATATTTTTCATGACACCAATACTAGACAGTGTTGGTGTTTAGATCAAGTGGTAAGTTTAATCAAAAAAGTACAGAGCTGTTTGCTGTTTGAATAAAAGCGCTTCTATGATTGAAGTGCGCATTAAAAACCTTCTAAATGACAAACCAAGAAATCATGGCTTACCATGGAAAGGTCGCGTAAGTAGTGTAAAGTTTTCATTGATTACAATAATAGGATTAGAATTAGGCGAGCTTACTCATCCTCTAATAACGAGGCATCTAAATCAATCTCTACATCTTCAACTAAGTTTTCAACACTCTTACACATATTTTCTGTAAGCAGGTGAGGTTTATCGTTGCGTTGTTGCATATCATTTGCGAGAAAAGATAAAAAGCTTTCGACGATTGGATCTTCATCTATTTCGGTTAGCTTAGATTCTGTCACTAAAATAGCTTGTGCCATGCTGGTCTCCCATATATTCATACACTTGCATATTACTTTCTGTGCTCAAAATAACATCAAATCAAAGATAATACGAGTTCATCAACTTTGATTATTAAAGTATAAGCTGTTCTGTAAGTTTTCATCACCTGCTCCCCATTTATCATTGAGCAGGTATTTTCAAATAGTCAGATTAACGATGCGAGGTGTGGTTCGCTAGACGGTTACATTCCATTTGATTACATCTGTGCTTATCTTGATGAACTGTGCCAACCAGAACCTGATTCGACAGCTTGTTACCTTGGAATTTTAAAAAGTAGGTGCGGTTCGCTAGACGCTTACGCAAGTGCGGCGCAAGTAGTGAACGGTAAAGTGGGCCATATCACCCATTACATTGGCGGTTGCTTCTTTTTACCAGCTTCATGACCAAAGAGTTTGGTGATGGTGTGATCTAGGGTGTCTTTACCACATCAGATCCAGCACTCATTTACATCTAGTGTCTGCTGTATATGTAACCTAATATTATAGAATGGGATAATATAGTTAGGCTGACTTAACACAGCTAGTCTTTGATATCAGGTAAAATATTGCACCGTGCAATAAATGTGATCAATTATCTTCTTTAATCTCTAGTAATTCACCGATATCTACATCCAAATACCTACAAAGCGTTTCAATCATATCTAGATCAATCCTAGTCGCAGTTTCATTATAAAGGCGATGCAAAGTATTTTTATTTATGCCCGTATCCCTCGCAACCTCAGCAACTTTTAGCTTCTTGTCCCCAATGATTCTTGAAAAATGGCACTTTATCATAATGTTCACCGGTATAAATTACCTGTAGAGGGTATTTAATACTTGCTTTTGGTTTAAATGGTGTTATTGTACCTCCTGTGGGTACAAAAACTTCGTTTAAGTGATTTAGTCTTTTCAAGGAGTATATTATGTCTAATACTTATTTAACAGCAGAAGAGCTTTCTGTGCGCATTAAATATGATGCAAGAACGATTCGCGATCAGCTAAAAGACGCAATTTTGCTTGAAGGGGTACATTACATACGACCTTTTGGTGGCCGCAAAATCTTATTTATTTGGGAAAGTGTCGAGCAGTTAATGCTATTTGGTTACTCAGACATTTTACCGACCAAATAAAGGAGGGCTGATTTATGGGTAGTGTAAATGTCCGTAATAACAAGTTGTTACTCGATTTTCGGTATAAAGGGATTCGCTGTCGTGAAATGACAATGCTGGAGGATAGCGTTGCAAATCGGAAGAGAGCTGGTGCCGTGTTGAAGCGAATTGAGGCTGAAATTCATCTAAATCAATTCGAATATGCTAAGCATTTTCCTAACAGTAATAATGTTAAAAAGTTTGCTGAATACGATCGGATGACAATGTTAAAAGAGTCTACCGAGTCTTTGAAGGTCGTTGAGTTTGTTGAACAGTGGCTAACTGAGAAAAAAGCTGAATGGCGTCCTTCTCAACTTCGAACCATTGAAGATATTTTGAATCTTTATATTTTGCCCCGATTTGGTGAAATGCAAATTAGCTTGATCACTAAATCGGACATTATGACTTTTAGAGCAGATCTAGTGGAGGGCAAAGCTTTTGCAAAGGATTTATCTGCTTCTCGCATCAATCAAATATTGTCACCTTTACGTGTGGTGTTAAATGATGCCTCGGAACGATATGAATTTGTCAGCCCTTGGAAGTCGATCAAACCTTTGCCTGTTAATCGTCAACCTGTGCATCCATTTACGCTGGATGAAGTGCTTAAAATATTGGGTTTTGTTCGTAAGGACTTCCGTTGCTATTTTTTAGTTAGATTTTTTAGTGGGTTACGTACTGGTGAAATCGATGGTTTGCAATGGGAAAATGTGGATTTTGAGCGACGTCAAATCCTCGTTCGTCAGTCTTGGGTACGAAATAAACTAGGCCCTGTAAAAACCAAAACGTCATTGCGTGAAATTGATATGAATGACCTTGTTTATGAGGCGCTAACTCAGCATTTCAAACTCTCCAATGGCCGTGGTTTTGTTTTTCAAACATCTGGGGGCCATCCGATGAACAACAAAAACATGTCTTATCGTGTTTGGTATCCCACATTGGATATCTTAAAAATACCAAGACGTAACCCATATCAAACTAGACATACAGCAGCCACCTTATGGCTAGCATCAGGGGAGTCTCCAGAATGGATAGCTAAACAAATGGGACATGCGAATACAAACATGCTTTTTACTGTTTATTCGCGTTATGTACCCAATTTAACCCGTCGAGATGGCAGTGCTTTTGAAGCATTTTTAAATCAGAAACTTAAAGGCGAATAATCATGAACTATGAAACTAGTTTAAACCTTGCTTATTACTTATGTCAGCGTTTTTACTGCCATCCAAATGGCAGAGAGCTCAGC
>NZ_JACJFI010000470.1 GCF_014164505.1 Shewanella sp. SG41-4
TCCAGCACCGTGTGCAGACGCACCGAGAGAAATCCCCCTCGCTAAACTGCTTTTTATGTTGGCGGCTTTAAAAAGGGGCTCACAAATCAACATTCCCATAATACCTGTTACCAATACCAACATTGCGGTTAATTCAGGTATGCCGCCAAATGCACCTGTTGCTTCAATAGCAAACGGGGTTGATACCGATCTAACAATTAAACTGTGAGACAGCTCTGACGGCATATTGGTGAAATGGATAATCAACCATGAAGATCCAACACCCAAACATAATCCAGATACTACGCCAACACTTATGGTTAACGGATAACGTTTAATGAGTGCCCGTTCTCGATAAATGGGTACCGCAAATGCAATAGTGGCAGGGGCCAGCAAAGCAGGTAGCCAATGAGTAAATTGAAAGTAGTCGACTAATGGAATTTGAAATATAACCACAGTCGACAAAATGATAGTTGGCGCCAAGATAATAGGGGCAAACCAAACACGTTGTTGGCGTAAATAAAGCCGCTTGCTGATGTAATATCCTGCCAAGGTAAGTAATAAACAGAAAATGCCTAATAGTGAACCATTCATTTGGGGTATCCATTTTATCCAATGTTAAGGCGTTTTTATTTAAGCAGTGAACGCTGCAACGAAATGCTGTTTAGGCGTTGTTTACGTTCAAACTTAAATAACTTGTCAACAATAAAAGCAGTACCAACTAACACGCTGGCACTGGCCAATAACATGCACACAATCAGCTCTGCACCATAACTTTCTAGCAATGACTCATATTTGGTAATGGCAACAACGGGAGGAATAAAAAATAACAGTAAATCGCCAATTAACCAGCTCGAACCTTGTTTGACGACTTTCTCAGGGATCCATCGGCAAGACAATAATATCAACAATACGCCGAGGCCAATCACGCTTCCTGGAATAATCGAATGAACAGAATAAGCAACCCACTGACACAACCAAGCAAAGAAACATAAGCCGCTGACTTGGATGATTAAGGTTGTTTTGCACTTTAAAAAGGCACTATGACCAGTGAATAGGGATAACATTTAGTTTCACACAATGGTTATTTAGTTGATATACGGAGTTTACCCTTGCTTAATTGATAAAAAAAATGAATATTAATGATTGATTACATCACCTTTGGTTATGACATTGAATCTTAAAGCACTGCACTATTTCACTGAGGTTGTTAATGCTGGCGGCTTCGCCAAAGCTTGTCATTCGGCATTTGTGACTCAACCAGCGCTCTCAAAAGCGATACGCTTGCTGGAAGAAGAGCTTGATATGATATTGCTAGAGCGCGGGAAGCGTGGCTCGAAAATCAGGCTAACTGAAGCTGGCAAAGTGGTTTATCACCATGCATCAAAGTTAATGGAAGGCCGCCAACTCATGATGGCCGAGCTGGACAGCTTACGTAATTTAAGTGGTGGTTCACTAAAATTGGGGTTAGCCCCTTTAGGCAGTGCTGAGTTATTTGCCCCTGTGATAGCTCAATTCAGGCAGCAATATCCTAGCATTGAGCTGCAACTATTGGTACGCGGCGGTATAGAACAAACGGCAGCCTTGCACAAAGACGAAATAGAACTTGCGACTGGAATTATTGATTTCGATGATGAGTTTTGTGGCATTCGCATTCGCAATGAGTCAATGGTGCTTGTATTGCCCGCATGGCATAAACTTGCGAGTAAAAAAACGTTACAGTTAAGTGAACTTGATCAATTGGCGCAAGTGATGTTTGAACCAGAATATGCCTTGTACGAGCTAGTGCTTGAAGCTTGTGCAAAAGCGGGATTTAAACCTAAAAATATCACTCGAGTCAGTCATGCTGACTTTGGTATTGCACTGGTAGCGGCAGGCTCTGGAGTGATGATACTGCCCAAAATTATTGCTGAACGGTACCGGGTCGAAGCGGTTGTTAATATTCCCTTAGCCAGTGAAGATTTACGCTGGGAGTTATCATTGTTTTGGCGTAAACAGAAACATCTATCATTTGCTGCTCAAGCAATGATAAAGCTTATTAAGCAGCATTTAAGTCAGCAAGAAAATCAACCTCGAAACGAATAAACCAATATTACGGTTTAAGTTACATTAGCC
>NZ_JACJFI010000471.1 GCF_014164505.1 Shewanella sp. SG41-4
GCTTGGATGAAGCCGGTTTTAACGTCCAACCGCTTGACTTGATGCGCCATGCGGCATCACATGGCAGCTTATATTTAGTTAAAACGGCCATTCCAGATGCCGATGAACAACTACAAATTACCATCCAGCAAGCACTACTTCAGCATTATGCCCGTATCAATGGTGACAACAGCCGTTTATTCGCTGACTTACCCGAGCTATTATCGTTGTTTGATGCGCAATCAATTCCTTATGGTGTAGTGACCAATAAGCCGGCTCGATTTGCCAGACCATTAGTGGAAAAACTTGGCTTAACGCATAAATTGAAAACTATGATCAGTGGTGATAGCACTCGTCACTCTAAACCTCATACCGCCCCCATGTTGTTAGCGGCACAACAAATTGCCATTGCGCCTCAAAGTATCTTATATCTAGGTGACGCTGAACGTGACTTAGTCGCCGCCCATAATGCCAGTATGCTAGGCGGCATTGCTTTATGGGGTTATTTATCTGCGACAGATAAACCTGACACATGGCCAGCAGGCAAACAATTTCAACACGGAGCCTCACTTAAACAGTTTTTCACTGATTAATGACAGTGTTCGACATCGGGCTAATGGGTTATTTTTGGGTAAAAAACCAAACACGGGCCAACATTAACAGCTTGTATCAAGCGTAAATGAGTCATTAACAGCCACTAAAAGGCACCCGATCAAAACCAACAAAAGATCAACCAATAAACGGTCCATTATTTTTGATCGCTGTTTATTTTAGCGATCAAATTTTTCTCATTTGATGGTTTAAAAAATATCATTTATCAAAAACACTTTATAAATTTGGGCTCTAGGGTTAGTCATCACTAACCCTGCCGTTTATCCTCAACTTATCCACAAGAAGTTAATTAAATTGTGGCTTGCAATAAAGCTCAAACCTCACTATCTTGTATCTTAGATTTTAAATAACACCATATCTTGTGTGTGGCTGGCAATCAAAACACTACTCCACGACTTACCAAAGGATGTAGATGTTAACTGAACGTACTGGTGCTTTATTGCCACGTTGTGAGTACATCAGGTTGATTGTTTTAACATGGAATTGTTTTGTAACTGGTTCGGATCGAATCAAGCAGCACGGCATCCAACAACAGATCACATGATTAGATAAAGAACCAAGGCCTCTCTTCAATGAATAGCAATATGACAGTCACTAAACGCAGTGGCGAACGTGAATCTATCGATTTAGATAAAATTCATCGCGTGATCACTTGGGCAGCCAAGGGATTAAAAAACGTCTCAGTATCTGAAGTAGAACTTCGATCTCATCTGCAGTTTTTTGATGGCATTCCAACAGAAGCTATTCATGAAACGATTATCAAAGCCGCTGCTGACTTAATCTCTCCGGAGTCACCTGATTACCAATTTGTGGCTGCCCGCTTAGCAGTGTTTCATTTGCGTAAAAAAGCGTTTGGTCAATTTGAACCGCCAACGTTATATGACCATGTCACCAAGTTAGTTGAACTGGGTAAATATGACATGCATATCATGGCTGACTACAGCCGTGAAGAATTAGACATCCTCGACACCTATATCGATCACTGGCGTGACTTGAACTTCTCTTATGCCGCAGTAAAGCAACTTGAAGGTAAATACCTGGTTCAAAACCGTGTCACTCATGAAGTGTACGAAAGCGCTCAGTTTTTATATATCTTAGTAGCTGCATGTTTGTTTGCCCGTTACCCAAAAGAAATCCGTTTGAAGTACATTAAAGACTTCTATGACGCGACGTCTCTGTTTAAGATTTCTTTACCAACACCAATCATGGCCGGTGTGCGTACACCAACTCGTCAGTTCAGCTCATGTGTGTTAATTGAGTGTGATGACAGCTTGGATTCAATCAATGCGACTGCATCGTCTATCGTTAAATACGTTAGCCAACGTGCCGGTATTGGTATTAACGCGGGTCGTATTCGTGCCCTTGGTAGCCCTATTCGTGGCGGTGAAGCTTTCCACACAGGTTGTTTACCATTTTATAAGTATTTCCAAACTGCGGTGAAGTCATGTTCTCAAGGCGGCGTACGTGGCGGTGCAGCAACACTTTTCTATCCTTTATGGCA
>NZ_JACJFI010000472.1 GCF_014164505.1 Shewanella sp. SG41-4
TAACTCTTTACATCTTTACATCTTTAACACTTTTAAATTTACACTTTGTAGCAACGCAAATGGTGGAGGGAGAAGGATTCGAACCTTCGAAGGCTGAGCCGTCAGATTTACAGTCTGATCCCTTTGGCCACTCGGGAACCCCTCCTCAATTGCGGTCGCCATAGTAGTCAGAAACCTTTTATATGTAAAGTACATAATTGAATATTTTACTAAAGTTTATGACTGTTTGGTCGATAAAATAGCATCGAGCAGTAGTGGTGATGTTTTTATATGCAAATTGAGTCAACATTAGTCAATGAGTTACAAATAGGGAGCCGATTAAACGTTGCGATTGAAAACAATCGTCGCGGTGAATTTGGTTTGCTGTTGGCTATGCTGTCAATTGATGCTCGCGATATGGCTCAATTTCAATTAGATAATGATGTAGAGAGCACACAAAAACTGCGACAACGATTTTCTGTACCTCAACCTCAACTATTAGTCGATGATATTTCTGTTCACCCAGACACTATCGATAACGCGATGATATTTCAGCAACAAGGTGCTCGTCAGTTTCAACTTCAACAAGCATTAACGCCCGAAGCATTAGTGATTAGGGGTTCTCAATCAGATTCTATGGTTGAAGTATTAAGTAACTGTGACTATCTAACGAAAAATAAAGCGATTAATGCCTACCAACAACATACCCCGTTAGAAGATATGCACTTTTTAGAACAGCTGAGCACGCAACGTAAGATATCTAAAATTTTATCAAATTAAGATCTTAGAGAATAACGCATGGACACCTAAAACAGTGAAAGTGATAACGTAATGATTTTTAAAGTATAATATAAGATTCAAAAAATAAAAATAACTGTTAACAACCAGCTGTTAAGTGTGAGTAATAGGCAAATCCGGATCAAAAAGAACGATAAAACAATCGCCAAAAAACATACATTAAAAATCACCTCCAAAATCTGAATGTTCAGGTTTGTAAAAACCTCACTTTTATCTCCTTTCTAAAGCCTGAACTATACTTAGTAGCAGAGTAACCGGTAATGTAAGTACAAGGTTCCTTATAAAAAAATTTATTATTTTATTTTATGTCCTATTCGGAACAATTTTTCTGTTTATTTTGGTATTCAGTTGCGGCATATGCCACAATTATTGTCATGCTAGCGACAAATAAAACCTGATACTCTATTTGCTAAAGATGATTTAATTCCCATGGTACTAAATCATTGCTCAGATATTGCGCTAGAAAAATTAACACAAACAAGGCGGAAGTTGCTTAAACTAGTTGTTCTTACTTTAAAACTGACAACGCGGTTAGGGTTCGCATCGTTTACCTCTGCATAAACAGTTTCGTAAGGGGGACAAACTGCTTACATTTCTTGCCCTCAACCTGTTTGCTTGAAAAGTCAGATCTCACCTTAATCCGACTGCTGTAACCCTAAATAGAAATCATATTTTTTAAGTACCGTTAAACGAATTTAAATGGTCAAGCCTAGTTATATTGTTGTGTCTTATCATCTATGCCATAACGACTTTTTCTCCGTAAAACAAACTGAGATATCGTTATTCTCAATTAAGGAGCGATAATGGGATTTTTACTACCGATTTCACTTTTACTACCGTTCTCAATGAGTGTTATCAATTACCGTTTAAACCGACCGCTAACCGCGTCAGGAATGATCTCTTTTATTTTTTCTACTATCGGATTAATTGCCATAGCGCTGGCGGCAACTAATCATGCCCATGCTGCGGTCATTGATATTGTTCGTTTTCACCAACCTCACCCTAAGGAAGATCTACGCTACCTTTATACTACTGAATTAATAGAGCTCTCATTACAGAAAACCCAGCCGCTTTATGGGGATTATCGTATCGAGCAATCTTATACCCCCATGGCGAGAGATCGTGTTTTAAGGCAGCTAATAAAAGGGCAAAAAATTAATACATTTGTAGCCGCAACCAATTCAGAATGGGAGAGCAAAACTATTCCCATTCGTATCCCAATTTTCAAAGGCTTGCTTAGTTATCGTTTATTATTAATTAATGCCAAAGATCAGCATAAGTTTAATAAAATTATCGATGCGGAGCAGCTAAAGCA
>NZ_JACJFI010000473.1 GCF_014164505.1 Shewanella sp. SG41-4
CTATTACAGGGTCGAACGCTTTGTCATTCATGGTTTAGTACTTGCCCATCGTTGTAAGCCAATCAATATTGAATGTAAGCAAAACAAACTAACTCAGCAATCAATTACCAAAAAGCCGATAGGATTTACCTTATCGGCTTTATTATATCTGCAGAACTTGCGTACTTGCTTATGCCGCATTCATCGCTTCAGGATTAGTCTCTGAAGTTATCGAACTGGAATGGTTGTCCTAGTTCTGATTCTTTAGCTAAACGCATAACGGCTTGTAGGTCATCGCGCTTTTTACCTGTGATGCGTACTGAGTCACCTTGAATCGCAGCTTGTACTTTAAGCTTGCTGTCTTTGATAGCTTTAACTAGCTTTTTGGCAATCAATGAATCGATACCTTGCTTAAAACTTACTTTTAAACTGAAGGTTTTGCCGCTGTGAATCGCTTTGTCGTCAACTTCCATTGACGATGGATCAACGTTACGTTTACTGAGCTGAATGCGCAGAATATCGACTAGCTGCTTACAAATAAAATCATCTTCCGCTTTTAGCGTGACGACATTGTCTTTCAAGTCAATTTCAATTTCTTTACCACGTAAATCAAATCGACCAGACACTTCACGACGAGAGTTTTCTACCGCGTTACGTAATTCTTCTTCATCAACTTCCGACACAATATCCATAGATGGCATGTTGCTTTCCTCTTTGATTCTTCACATTTATATAAGGCTATTTTACACTAGGAGTCATTAACAGGATAGTGGAGTACAACTTAGGCTTCATGCGGCCTATTATCTTTCACTAATATCCCATTGATTAACAAAATATCATTAACCGGCTATTTTTATTGGTCATGTTGCTAAAAAGCCTATTTTTACTGAGTTTTACGACTATGAGCTTCTCATTATCCATAGTGAAAATTGCATTTATTCTACAATTATTACTTTCTATAGAGGTTAATTAGTGACAATTTTAAACAGGTTTCTTATTATTAACGATATTCTCGTTTCACAAGGCTGATGTTACGCTCGTGATCACTTATAAAAATATTTTTAAACTTGCATTAGTTGTTGCGGTGATAGTGACTAGCTATCTTGTTTTTTCCAAACCAAGTTACCCGCAAACTTTCGCCCATATGGATAAAGTGGGCCATTTAGGCAGTTTTTTTGCCCTTTCATATTTAGCACATTACGCTTTTAAACCGCGTTGGTATTTTTTATGTACCTCTTTAGCTGCCTATGCAGTGTTGATTGAATTGATTCAATCTCGCTTACCTTATCGAAGCGCATCAGTTGCCGATGTGATTGCCGATTTTGTCGGAATTGCATTATTTTACTTACTGCACTTTTCAATTTATCAATACCGTAAGTTAAAAGCGAATCGTTAATACATCATGGTAAGTACATCAACGATCTCACCATCATCCAAACACGACAATAATAGCCTTATTGCCGTTTTGGGTGCTGGTGCGATTGGACAATTGATGTATCACAAACTGAGTGTTAAGACTCAAAAAGCTCAAGTAAACGATGTTATGTTTATTGGCAGAGATAAACATACTCGTGATCAACCGCTGAGTTTTATTGACCATACACAGCACAATCATGAATCATTAGCGACAATATTGGGAACTGATGATGACCGCTTAGTACAAGTTGAATTACTGTTTGTGTGTGTTAAAGCCTATCAAGTCGAGCAAGCACTATTACCTTTATTACCGAAATTGTCGCCCCAATGCCATATTGTATTACTCCATAATGGTTTAGGTCCGCACTTAGCTGTTGCAGCAGCCCTTTCACAATATAAGGATGTTGGCTTAACGTTAGGCACCACTTCACAAGCGGCGTTGAAGCTAAGTCCGTGGCAGGTGAAACACAGTGGTTTTGGCGTGACTCAGCTAGGACATTATTGTGGTTCAATTATGCCTGCAGCGTTAAAGGCCCGCATAACTCATCTGCATAGTGACAATCAGCCAGTTGAATGGCATCAACCAGTATTACCAGTTTTGTGGCAAAAGTTGGCTATCAATGCGGTGATAAACCCATTAACTGCGTTAAATCAGTGTGCTAATGGCCAACTGGCTGCAACAGAGTATCAATCAC
>NZ_JACJFI010000474.1 GCF_014164505.1 Shewanella sp. SG41-4
ATCATCGATATATTCAGCCAGGTAGTTTTGCCGTTGATATACGTAATAAACCCCATAATGATATTTCTCGATTGATTCATATTCCGTTTCAAGATCCATGGGTTACGGTTGAGAAAGCTCAATGGGAAGATTTGAGTGTTAATCCTAGTGCTACTTATCGTTCGAGCCATGATGGTCATGTCTATTATCACAGCAGCGGATTATCTAGTTCTGGATATGCATTGTGTTTGGAATGTGGTCGTATGGAACCAATGCCTGACAATAAAGATATATCTCCATATAAGGTACTAGAAAATCATACAAGATTGCGTGGTGGTAAAGGAGATATTGAGCGAGAAAGTGAAAAGTTCTGTGGTGGTAATGAACGGGACTTTTCGATTAAAGGCCCAATTAAATTAGGTCATAGTACTCGGACAGATATTTTTGAATTAGTATTGTTTAATCACGATGGCACGGTTCTTAATAACCGCACGATAGCTAGAACATTATCTGTTTTACTAAGAAATGAGCTATCTGAAAAGCTAGGTATAAATAATAGTGAGATAGGTTGTACGATTAAACCAATCAGGTTTAAAGGCAGTGAAGCCCAAGCTATTGTGCTTTACGATTCAGCCGCCGGTGGCGCTGGTTTTTCCATTAAGGCATCTGAGTATATTGTTGAGCTATTACAATTAGCCAAGAAAAAAGCAACCAGTTGCCATTGCGATAAAGCCTGTCATCGTTGTTCAGTTGATTACTCTACTCAACACGCCTTAGAGTTATTGGATCGGCACGTTATTGGATCATTTCTTGATGGTAATTTCTTTCAACGGTTATCACTCCCAGATGAATATAAATACTTTGATAAAGACAATAGATTGGAACTTTTACCGATCAGCTTAGCCGTTGACCATCATTGTTCACATGATAAACACTCTGATCTCAATTTTTATTTATACAAGGAGGATTTAGATGACTTAAGTCAATGGCCACTAATCAACACTCTATATGACCGGGTAAAAGATCAAAGTATCACTATCGTGTTGCCTTATGACATTAGCGATCTGTCTATTGAACATCGAATTACGCTTTCATGGTTTGCACATCATCCAAGTATCACGATTAAAAAAATAGACTCTAGCAAACAACCTAATGGTAAAAAGATTGCTGAAGTGATTGATGGAGATAGTGTTAGAGGTTGGTGTTTCTCAGATAGCGATCCACAGTACTTGATAACTGGAATTAATCATTCAACTGAACCATTCACTTTGTTTGAATTAGAAATGCTCGATTCAAATGAAAAAATTGGTGTTATATCAGTTTCAACAGAACTAAACGGAACTGTTAAAGAATTTGGGGCATTATTTTGGACAAAGATGTTTAAAGAGTCCTCCGTGCTCTTAAATAAAATGCAGACGAATAAAGTTAAGTCTATTGAATATTGCGACCGATACCTTGCGGCTCCATTACCTGTGAGTATTTGCCTAAATGTGATCATTGCGTTGTTAACTTATTACCCTAATAGCACAGCTAAAATCAGGACGGGTAGTTTAAAATATTCTTCTGATTTACCTCAATCCATAATGGATAATTGGAATTGTGATGCTGCCAGAAAGGAAGATATTGAAGAATGCATTCAGTTGAGTAGGACAAAGATTGAGTTTTTAACTGAATCTAAATATCACCTACCTCATGCAAGAAGTTTAAACCTTACATTTGATGATGATTCAATTGTTAAGATTTGGCTTGACCAAGGCTTCTGTTATTAGTTTGCGAATAAAATGGACCGCAATAATCGTTACCAGCAGTACTCATCCTCAACTGACTGTGCTCAAGCGATTTTGGATGGTGATTGGACCATAAAAACAGGGCAGTTTCCCACATTAATATTTTTCTCAATAGAAAATTAACTAGCATTAAAAATTTGAATCCATAGAGCATAGAGAGTTGGTTACTATTGTTCTATGGATCATTGGTAATCTAAGGTTGGTGATAAAAATTATAAATAAGTAAGAATACTTACCATTACGAGTGGCGTGATTCCTATAAAGATTTATTAATCAATACCTTACT
>NZ_JACJFI010000475.1 GCF_014164505.1 Shewanella sp. SG41-4
ATTCCTAAGAACAGAAGACAATTTCGAATAACTCAATACCTGTGAATGTCCACACAGATTTCTTGTTTAGATTGTTAAAGAGCGTTGCTAACATGAACATCTTTCGATTTTTCATTCAGCGGCCGTTGACGCTAGGTCGTTGGCTTGGGGTGCGTATTATACGCTTTCCCGTGTCAGCGTCAAGTGTTTTTTCAAACTTTCTTTTCGCCTTGAACTCTGTGTTTTGAAGCACTTAATTCAACCTAACTCAGTAACCGCTTGCGCTGTCTGCCGTGTCAGTGGATGCGCATTATAGGCACCACACGATTTAGCGCAACCCCTTTTTTATCATATTTATCAATTAATTTTTATACTGAACTTAACACCACCTTAAGCACATCTTACCCACAGACTTACCCACAATAATGAATCCTTTCATTCATACTTTACCAATGCTCATATGGAAAAACACATTAATGCTTTAGGTTATGAGTTTTGAATTTGTTCTATAACACTCCCAAAAATAGATACATCAAGTGTGGCCAATGAAATAATCCAGATAGTGAGTAGTACAGAGAGGCAGGAGTGTTACCAATCTACAAAAATTAAACCTAGATAGTGGGTATATCAAATCAATTAACTGTCCGAGAGGCCTTAGAATCTACTGACCGCATATTACGATATAGGTGAATGAAGGTTAAACAGCATTCTCGACTGATAATAGTCACGTTGTGATTTGATACTTAAGAAGGGATTTTAAACATTAATAGAGGATTACCGACTCAGTAATGATCAAACGAGACATCATCCTTTTAAGCTACCCAATGATGAGTCTGCAATCCAGCCTAATTTGTGAAACGACAATTATACATTGGCATTATGAACCTGGTTAAGTGTGGTGATGTTTGGTCAGGAACCCAATGACGGGAATAACCTGTGGTGATGGATTTATGCATAAGGAAAATTTGTGGGTTGAGTTTGTTGTGAATATCTTGATAAGAATTTGACTTGTGCAACATTAAGAAAAGCATCTCAAAGTTAAGGGCAGCCCAAAAACATTGTGTTTCATTGATACAAAAGTTGTCATTAAAGTCGCCGTCAGTACCTATAAATATTGCGGAAGTAGAAATAAATCAAAACATGAGCAGAAGAAGTTACAGCAGGGGCAATGCTGTGATGGAAGGTTTTAAATTGAAAACAGAATGTACGCTTAAGAATGGATAGTGCCATTTTTAATTAAGCGAAGCAGGATGAACTGAATTACCTATTAAAGTAAAACATGGTCATAGCTACTAATATACGGCTCAAAAAGCTGCCGTCATGTCAGAATAACAATGTGTACAGGTTTAGTTAACCGCATCAATAATACATTATGGATATTGTGGCTTAATAGACGATGTGGTCAACTAAAACTGTACACAAATCTTAATAAAGGCCTGCAGAGTTTATGCTTTAAGGAATGAACTAGGTTTATCGATTCATTGGCGGCATGATACAAATTTTTGACACAAGAAGCCCATTATATAATAGCGGGCTGTTTCGCGACTCTTTCAAGTCAATTAGGCACTAGGAAATGACCTACTCTTTTATCCCCGAAGGGGACGCATGGGCATATCAACCACACTAGTCAATGGTTTAGGTTCAAGGCACAAAACAAAAAGGCCACTCGATTAGAGTGGCCTTGCTGTTTTATTAGGCGCCTGGAAATGACCTACTCTCGCATGGGGAGACCCCACACTACCATCGGCGATACTGTGTTTCACTTCTGAGTTCGGAATGGGATCAGGTGGTTCCACAGCTCTATGGTTTCCAGACAAACTCTTTTCTAGGACTTATCACTAGATTATTCTTGGTGCTGATACCCAGAATCGAACTGGGGACCTCATCCTTACCAAGGATGCGCTCTACCAACTGAGCCATATCAGCAATATTACTTATTGGAACTTATTAGGCGCCTGGAAATGACCTACTCTCGCATGGGGAGACCCCACACTACCATCGGCGATACTGTGTTTCACTTCTGAGTTCGGAATGGGATCAGGTGGTGCCACAGCTCTATGGTTTCCAGACA
>NZ_JACJFI010000476.1 GCF_014164505.1 Shewanella sp. SG41-4
GCTGATGTAGGCACTTGGCTTGCCTCAATTAAAGGCGCATGTGGCTCCAAATCTATGTGGTTGTGCCACAAAATCGCTTGGGTTAAATACCATAAACCGGTAATGCTCATCAGCATTAAAAACCACATTGACCACACACCTGCCAATCGATGTAGATCTGCAAGCAATGTTTTTTTACCTTGATTGAAACGTAATTTTGGCTGGATAAATGAACGCCAGAACTTTTTATAAATCACCAGTCCAGAAACCAATGCCCCCAACATCACAATTGCCATAAAACAGACAATGTAATAGCCGACACTGTAATTAACATGCCATGGAAACAGTAACCAACCGTGTAAGGAGCGCATAAAATTAGTGAAAGTCATACCAAGATTGATTGCTTGTATTTGGCCGGTGTATTGATTGACATAAGCAATAGCAAAAGGCACGTCGCTATCGCTAAAAATCACAGCATTAACTAGATAAGACTCAAAGCTCATCACTGTAGTAATGTTTGCTGTGGGGTGCGCTTGTTGCACAATTTCAACGAGTTCTGACATCGGTTTTTCTGCCAGATTTTGCGGGTTACTTGCCCTCGAATCAGGATTAGTAAGCCAGGTTAATTCATGGCTTACCACTGAAATTGTTCCGGTGAGGCACACAAAACAAAACATTATCCATATGGGTAATGAAAACCAGCCATGAAGCTTAAACCAAAATCGATTACTACGTTTTGCCATCTGTTTTCCAAATTAGTCCGCTGTCGTTCTAGATATTAATATTGCACGCATGTTAATACGATTGATAATCAGTCGCAACAATTATTGAGTGATAATTATTATCAATTGTAAATTTTGCGTTAATGCTCACATTTCAATCAATCTAACCCTAATCACGGTTGCTAATGATAATCATTAGCAATAACATTAGCGTCTGATAAGCGCTATGGTTCGCCGTTAATAATATTCATCATTAGAAAAAGACACAGATAAGGCACAACATGAAACCTAAACATACCTTTGCACTTTCATCATTAGTTTTGGCAATGGGCTTTCTAGTACAGCCCATTGCCCTTGCAGCCGAACAACAAAATGCTGACAACAATGATCAAAACATAGAAAAAATTCAAATCTTGGGTGTTCGTTATAAACGCGTTAGCCAAGGCGCGACTGGGTTAACTATGGAGATTGATGAGACACCGCAGTCAATCAGTGTGGTTACCAACGAGCAGATAACTAATTTTGGGGCCAATAACCTTAACGACGTACTTCGTCTTGCGACGGGTATTAATGTTGAAGAATGGGAAACAAACCGCACACAATATACTTCTCGCGGCTTTGAAATTAAAAGTACCCAAATTGATGGCGTCGGTTTGCCCAATGACTGGGGGATCGTCACTGGTGCAATGGAAGCTTATGGTTATGAAAAAATTGAAGTTATTCGTGGCGCTAACGGGCTACTAACCGGAATAGGTAATTCTGCTGGTACCATTAATTATGTCCGTAAACGCCCGACTAACGAAAATCAAGGTGAAGTAGGCATCTCATATGGCTCAGATGACTTTAAGCGCGTACAAGCTGATTACTCTGCCCTGTTAACAGAAAGCGGTAGTTGGGCTGGTAGAGTTGTTGCGGTAGTAGAAGACAAAGGATCATACTTAGATGGCCTAGAAAACGATCGTGGTTATATTTACGCTGTCGTTGATGGCCAATTAACAGATAACTCAACGCTAACATTAGGGTTTTCATACCAGGATGCCAACACAGACGGTAATACCTGGGGGGGATTAGTATTTAACTATACTGACGGCACCCAAGCTGAATGGGATACCAGCGCTAGCACCACACAAGAGTGGACTATGTGGGACACCATCAATACCACAGCATTTGTTGAGTATACTTACATAATGCCTAACGATTGGGACCTTAAAGTTGCCTATAATCATCAAGGATTAGAAGATGAAAGTAAGTTATTTTATGCTTCTGGAACCATTGATAAGGACACAGGATTAGGATTAAATGGTTGGCCTGGTCGCTACGACACTGAATTTTCAGCC
>NZ_JACJFI010000477.1 GCF_014164505.1 Shewanella sp. SG41-4
GTTTAGGCGGTGCAACCATGACATTAGTAGTGCGGATGCTAAGACAACTAGAACATTGCTGGCCGCCGTATCATCCACATTTTAATATTTTTTCGAGTTTTGTTGGCCAATTCAATCGGGTCATTTTTTTCATCCCAACGTTGTTATGGCATTGCTCGTTAGCGATTCAGTTTGGGCAACTGGGTATTAGGTCTATTTTTTCACAGCCAATATCAGCTCAAACCAATAAAGAACCGTTAAACAATCATTACAGTAGTTATGCTTTAGCGGCTAAGTTATTGAAAATAGAGCTTGGTGGACCACAGCAGTTTAATCAAAATGGTAATACCATTCGGGTTGATTTACCGAAAGTAAAAGCGGGCCCTTTGCCAGATCATCGCCACATTAGCCAAGCAATCACAGTGACACAAACAGCTAACCTATTCTGGATTAGCTTAACCTTATTATTACCATTAATTTGGACCGGATTAAGATTACTTTAAACATATAAATATCGTTTTAAACAGGCTATTATTTAGCAGTTCTGAATCAATATTTGCCTATTTTTGTTATTACGTCACATTCACTTGTTAATATAAGAATATTACACCACAAGGTAGTTACATTCTTACAACATAATGACCTTTTGAATAACAGAACGTTGATTATTGTCTGCTTAAAAACCTGTTTAGGAATATTGCTTTGTTCAACAATTTACATGTATCGTTAACGACTCCAGCACTGTTGTTTCCGGCTATTTCTTTGTTATTGCTGGCTTACACAAATCGATTTTTTTCATTAGCGGCATTGATCCGCCAACTCAGTAACGACAAAAAACCGGTGCACAGCGATCAAATTAAAAACTTACGCCAACGCATTATTATTATCCGAAAAATGCAAGAAGCTGGTGTCAGCAGCTTTGCAATGTGTGTGTTATGTATGATTTTTATTTATGTTGGTTTTAACCAAATTGGTTCAGTGGTTTTTGGGTTAAGTTTGTTGCTGTTATTGTATTCGTTAATTTTATCTGTAATCGAGATCCGTATTTCAGTAGATGCACTCACTATTCACCTGAAAGAGCTAAGTAAATGAGTCAGTGGATCTATTTTTTTGATTTATGTGGTACAGCGGTGTTTGCCCTTTCGGGAGCGTTAGCCGCGGGTAAACATCGTATGGATCCCTTTGGCGTTATCGTGTTGGCTTCGGTTACTGCAATTGGTGGTGGCAGCATTCGCGATGCGTTAATCGGTGCCACGCCAGTATTTTGGATCCGCGATCCTAACTATATTATTGTCATTCTTGCGACAGTAATAACCTGCTTAGTGTTAGTGCGAAAACCGCATAAATTACCTCCACGCTCATTATCTATTGCCGATGCACTCGGTTTAGCACTGTTTACCGTAATTGGTGCAGAAAAAGCCTTATTACTCGGATTATCTGGTATGGTCGCGGTGGTAATGGGATTAATAACCGGTGTCGGTGGTGGTATTATCCGAGATTTGTTATGTAGGCAAATTCCAATGGTGTTGCGAACGGAGATTTACGCCACCGCTTCCATCGTTGGAGGGATCTGTTATACCTTAAGCATATTTGTCGGCATGGATAGCATGACATCGATGTTGATCGCTATGTTCAGCACGCTAATCATCCGTCTAAGTGCTATCCGCTGGCACTTATCTTTACCGGCTTTTGATTTGAAAACAAAGAGAGTTTAATGTGCGAATAATCTTCATATTATGCTGTTTGCTATTGAGCTTTCCGAGCAAAGCCAATATTGGCGATATGCCACGAGAACAACAACTCGCGATGCAATACATGGAAGCGCTTACGGATCATGACTATACCGTCCTGCGTCGCTTCTACTCTCGCGACACAGTATTTTACGATAAAACCGCCAATACGACTTATACTGGCGGTCGACATATTATCGCGTTTTTACAGCGGGCTCACGAAGGAGTATTAGAATACCGTTTAAACGTAGAACACATGTTTAATACTGGCTCTCTGGTTGTGATCATTGGCAGTTACCGCTTACAAGGTACCTGCGATCAGTATGGT
>NZ_JACJFI010000478.1 GCF_014164505.1 Shewanella sp. SG41-4
GACGGCAAGAACTCAGGCTGATGCAGAAAGAATAACCGCAAAGTACAGTTATCTATTCGATGATAATCGTCCTGCTACCAAAATAGTTTTAAGTTTCACCGAAGATGGAAACATGTTGGTAGGCGGTAGAAATGTATCATTGGCGAATCAACTAGCTGGCAATTTTTGGCCATCACTATAGGAAAATACTTTCCGGTATAGACGCTGTCCAGAACAAATGTATGTACAAGCTAATGCGGCGTGTTGTGGTTGTGTAAAATGGAATCGGCCATGGAAAATATAATTATTTTTAATAACTCGTCAAAAATAACAAAATTTTTAGGGGTGATTTTCTTAATATTTTGTGCTTTTTGTTGGTACGGAATTCTATCAAACCAAGAAATGGATGCACTTGCTCGCACTATCACCATTTCAATTGCGTTATGGGCTACCTTATTTTCACTTCATAATATTTTGTACATTGACAGTTTTTCATTTAAGAAAGTGAGCAAAAGTCTTTGTAATACTAAAGGTTATTTCTTTGCCCATAGAGAATATACATATTCTTCCATTAACGTAAAATCAATAGAATTGAGGCTTGCTTCTTTTCTCGTTAATGTAAACGATGAAGGGTAATCCCCCCTAAAAATAGTAGATTTCAAAAAAAGTATTATGCCGTTCTTATTCTTGACAATGATGAATTATATATAGAATGCTCAAATGATTTCGAAGAGGCTAAATTGCAAGTTAAGAAGCTATCAAAAGTATTGACTGTCCCTTGCAAAGTAGATCTTGCGAAAAAAAGTAATAGTAAAAAAAATGAAACTAGCATACTTAGAATGTTTGCCTTACTTTTTGCAATATTATTTGCGATGTATCTTCTGTTTAATTTTTTTATCGCGCATAAATAGATATACTATTTGCTTAAGCGTTATTAAAACAGTGGGTTACGTTTCGATTATCTCCACATTTTTAATCCGCTTAACAAGACGTTGAGGCTGTAGAATTACTCGCTTTAAAGCAAAATACCCTGTTTTATGGGGTCGAAATGCATTACCTAGTTTCTTAAAAGTGCTTAGGATTGATTTCAGGAGCACGTTTTTTAATTGAATTTGGTGTTAGAGTTACTCTACAGTCTCGTTAGCTTGCCTGTCATAATTATTTCTTCCCCGATATGATTATTGACTTAGAAAGGGGTTTTAAATGAGCAATAATGCTTTTGCGAGTAAGACTGTTTTAATTATAAGTTTACTGCTGTTATTTTTTGGCGTTTATCGCGTAATAAATGATTCAAGAACATATTTTTGGACTCCAGTTAGTGCTGAAATTATCAAATACGAAGTCAGATGCTGTAGTTCTAGGGGAGAGTCTGAAAGTGTGTATGTCCAGTATAGATATACACACATGAATCTTGAATATACATCAGAAAATATTTCTTTAAACTACAGAGATATAAATATCTATGGTGAGATGACCTTTGTGCAGACGAAGAGCCGTTATTTTAAAGTGGGGCAAATGTTACCTGCTTATGTATCTGGTGACCAATCAGTTCTCGAAAAAGGGGTAGGTGAACGAGTTATCTTCATTTTTATTACTTCGCTGGTTTTGTATGGATTGTCAAAAGTTTATGCTAATCGCGCTTAATAAACCATCCTGTTCAAGTAGTATCAACAGTAGAGCTTAATCGGCAGTTAACATGGCAATTAAACGGAAATTTTATTGTCGGCTGTGACCTGGTCAACTGAATTCGGTCACCCTAGTTAAGTTCGTTAAGCGACTCCTTTTAATAGCTTATCCATACTCTCAAGCTCATTGGGACTTTAGTCATCAAGGTATGAATGCATTCGTTGGCAGCTATACACATGGTGATGTGGTAATTCATGACATCTTGCTGAGCAGCATAACGCGTTCGATAGTTTCGCCAGTGAACCCGTTCCTGTTTCAAGCTGCCAAAAAAGCTCTCTGCGACAGCATTATACCAACAACACCCTTTTTACTCATACTACCTACAAATCCATGTATTCTCCATATTCGTCTATATTGATGACTCGCATA
>NZ_JACJFI010000479.1 GCF_014164505.1 Shewanella sp. SG41-4
TACTAAATCATCTTTTGATGATAAAAAATGATGATGAACATTACCCAGCAACTGACGCGTTTTCTGTCTGCTTGTCGGCTAACCATTGTAAGAATACTTTAATCGTTGGCATGCGCTTGTGTGAATGACCCATTAACTGGGTCATGGCAAAACTAAACTGATAGTACATTTCAGCATCGTTGTAATGCTTTTGCGCATCATCACTGTTAATCATTGCACCGCGCAAATAATCACACAGTAGTTCTCCACGATTAAATCCACCCACCTCACCTATTTCTGTCAGGGTTTGTGCATTCCATTGAGAATACTCATTGATGACCTCTTCAAAGCGTTCGCGATAATATTCACTGGCTTGCATTAACACAGATTCGTTGGGGATTACTCTGGCAATCACAAATTTTTGCTCAAATAAAATGCTGTACAAACGCTGGCAATGATGAAAAATAAATCGTAAATAAGGGTCGCTATATTGCTGTGTGTCCTGCTCGGCTTGGATTAACCAATGGCGATAATCTGCACTGGCAACGGCCACTATCAAGTCGGCCTCGGAGGTAAAGTGATTGTAAATTGTGCCTTTGGATATCTGGCTGGCTTGGACTAAATGCGAGCGGCACAAATCAAAGGTTTTATGCCCTTTTAAACAACGTTGCGATACTTCTATCAGATAGTTGCCACGCTGTTCCCAACTACTCATTTCAGGCTCCATCTTATTTGGGTTAATAAAGCGTTAACAGCTCACATTTACACTATAGCAAGCTTTATGGATACTCAAGATTGAGTAATACTAATACCACTATGAACTTATTCAATAGCCCATGTTAAAAATAGACTTACTTGAAAGTTTTATCGCGATAGCTGAATGTGGCAACTTGTCAAAAGCTGCTGATAAAATTTGCCGAACCCAATCAACACTGAGCCTACAAGTTAAAAAACTTGAAGAAAGTGTCGGCCAAACTTTGCTGATTAGGGATAACAAAGGCGTCACGTTGACCGAATCTGGTGAAACGCTGCTTAACTACGCCTACAAAATGATGCAACTTAACTCACAAGCAATCGATGAGTTAAAAGACTGTCAAAATCGTGAAGTCATTCGTCTTGGTGTACCCACCGATTTTATAAAGTGTTACTTAAGCAGCTGCTTATTAGAATTTATTCGCGAGTTTACCAATATTGAATTAGTCATCGATACCGATGTGAGTGGTAATTTATACAAACGACTGCATCAAGGCGAATTTGACCTGATTGTGGCGACTCACTGGCAACTCCCTGTTAATGGCGAGCTACTATTTACGCGTCGCTTTAAATGGGTTGCGGCAGTCGAAGGTAATGCCCATGAACGAAAAAGCATTCCAATGGGCTTATACCCTGAAAACTGCCCGATTAGAGCGCAAGTGTTTGCTAACCATCAATTGTCTATGCGCCCCATCAATGTGTTGCTGTCGACTCCATCACCACAAGCCTTGTGCATGGCAGTTGAGAATGACTTAGTGATTGCGCCAATAGCCGAATTTAGAATCACTGACCAAATGCAGGTGCTAGACCCGATTGAACATGGATTACCTATACTGCCCGTGTTTAATGAATCGCTATACCTCAATCCAGATACACAAACCTACGCTACGTTGCAGCTGATTAATTTGATTAAAGCCAATGTGGAGCACAAGGGCTATCAACTCGACTAGCCGTTCTCATGCCAACCACTCAGCCTGCTCTACTATCTACATATCTACTCTCGTTTCTACTGTGACTTACAACATTAGGCTGCCAAACAAAAAGGCCAGTAACACACTCGACACTATGGTCACTAGGCCTGGGATCAAAAATGGGTGGTTAAAAACTGCCTTACCAATACGTGTTGAGCCCGTATCATCCATCTCTACTGCAGCCAACAACGTTGGGTAAGTCGGTAATACAAATAACGCACTCACCGCAGCAAATGAAGCAATCGCTGTTAATGGACTTACCCCAATCGCCAAAGCAGCAGGCATTAACGCTTTGGTGGTCGCACCTTGTGAATACAACAACATTTAGG
>NZ_JACJFI010000047.1 GCF_014164505.1 Shewanella sp. SG41-4
GATCTTCTCTTATTTTACGTCGTTCATCGGCACGGTTTGCGACTTCGGCGAACTGTTGTCGTTGTGCCAATGTCATGCTTGCCATAAAGCTACGAAAGGGGACTTTGGGTGTGGCAGCGGCTAGGTTGGTTTTCGGTGTGCTACACATAGTTATACTCTTGCAGTTAAATGGTGGTGTACATAATAAGACCGACAAGAGTGATATAACATTTCATTTGTAGCGTAATTTAAATTTGGCGGGCGATATCATCGCATGAGCACGCTGAGATTTGTATCATTTTCACAGTGACCAAAAGTATGTTTTGAACAACGGTTTCGCTAACTGCTTAGTGATTATTTCAATAGCTTTTATTGAGAGTAAAAAAGCCCTGAGACGATAATGGCTCAGGGCTTAGATTGTTTGTCATCCTAACTAGTAAGGTGTGTTAAATCTGTTTTTGTTTAGCGCTCTAATTCTGGTTTTGCTAAATACGAGCCATCCGTTTAAGCAGTAACAACCACAATACAGGGAGCAGTAAGATATAGAAAAACAGCACTTTTGCACCGATATCACCGTAAAACAAGGTGTTGTTTACAAACCTCACAATACCCATTGGATCCCATGGCATGTAATGAATATTGCCGTGCAATAACATGGCACCTAAAATCACTATGGTGATGGCTATCCATTGTCTTGCTGGCTCGTAACTTTTGACTAGAAATGCAGGAATTAACGCGGCTAAGCCGATACCAATTAAGTTCTGCGCAAGGTGAGCTAGTAATGGATATTCACTACTATTAAACCACCACAATAAGTTGCCGGCAGCAGACTGGCCAATTGCCACGATAGTTAATGCATAATAGCCAATGCTAATGCACAAGCTGAGTATGACCATTTTGATGATATTCATTTATTCCCTTTTAGTTTCTACAGTCCATAAAAATTTTTTCATAACAGTGTACACGTTTCTTGCGTCAATAATGAGTAGAGACTATTTTTGTAGTTTTGCATTATATCGGCTAAATGCAGCATCGAGATCGGCAATTAAATCATCGGCATCTTCAAGTCCAATGTGTAAGCGTATTAATGGTTTGCTGCTGTCCCATTGGGTAGCCGTACGGATATTGTTAATACCGAACACCCCTAAAATTAAGCTTTCGAAACCACCCCAGGAAAAGCCCATTTTAAAATGGGCCATATTTTCGACAAAAGCAGTGACTGACGCTAAGTCACCTTGCTTAAGTACAAACGAGAACAAACCGTTACCGCTGCTAAAATCGCGTTTAAAAAACTCGTGACCAGGGCAAGTATCAAATGCTGGATGACGGACATGATCCACTTCTGGACGCGTCGCCAACCAATTAGCCACTTTTAAAGCATTTTTATTATGTTGTGCCATACGTACTCCTAAGGTACGTAAGCCTCGCGCGGCTAAATAGACGTCATCCGGCGAGGTAGTTTGGCCCATTAAGTAACTGTTTTCGCGCAGTTGTTCCCAATGCTGTTCATTGGCAGTGGCTGTACCCATCATCACATCAGAATGGCCGACAATGTACTTGGTGGCGGCTTGAATAGAGATGTCGACACCCATATCAAATGGACGAGAATTAATCGGTGATGCCCAGGTATTATCCAGCATTACAATAACATCATGTTCGTGAGCGATACGGCTAAGCGTTGGTACATCTTGCACTTCCATGGTGATAGAACCTGGTGATTCTAAAAATAATACCTTGGTGTTAGGACGAATTAACTCACGAATGCCTGCACCAATCATTGGGTCGTAATAGGTGGTTTCGATACCAAAACCTGCCAGCATTTTATTGCATAAATCGCGAGTGGGTTCATAGGCGGTGTCGACCATTAATAAATGGTCGCCACTTTTTAAAAATGATAATAAAGCGCTGCTGATCGCGCCCGCACCAGAAGGGTATAACGCCGTGCCAGCGCCACCTTCAAGTTCGCATATGGCTTGTTGAAATGAAAAATGAGTTGGGGTACCGCGACGACCGTAAAACATTTCACCGTTGGTTTTGTTTTTAATCGCAAAACGCATCTCATCCATGGTGTCGAATACCACTGTTGATGCTCTAAATACTGGCGGATTAATAATGCCTTTAGTGAACTTTTTGTCGCGGCCAACGCTAACAATTTGGGTGGCCAGTTTATCGTCTTTGCTCATGTTGTTATTTCCATTATGTGTAGAGTCCATGGTTTATGTTTTAGCTAATGTTTATTAGCAAATATCAATGACATGGATAAATGCGCTACGGTGAATGATCTACTGATGTTCATCATCCTAGCACCAACAAACCTAAATAAAAGCGCCTAAATGCTGTGGTTGACTATTTTTCATCACTCAAGGGTAACGTCAGGCATATTTCAACCCCTTCAATGCCGTTCTCTATCATGTTGGTTGCTTTGATGCTGCCATGGTGGAAGTCGGTAACTAATCGGGCAATGTACAAGCCTAAGCCAAGATGAGGCTTACCATTAATACCTTGAGGCCTGATAGACACCATAGATTCAAAAATTTGGCTGTTCATGTCTTTTGGCAGTAAAGGACCAGTGTTACTGACTTTTAATATCGCCTGTTTATGATGTTGGGTCAGGCTGACAGTGATGGCACTAGCTGGTTGGCTAAACTCAATGGCATTGTTGATCAGTTTATCCATTAATTGGGCGATGTATTCCGGTACACCGTCGCAGGACATAACTTTGTCTTCGATGTGAACCGTAAATAGTTGGTCTGGATAGGTAATTTGGTAGCCTTGCATACAACCGCTAATCACTTTCTTTAATGAAAAACGACAGCTTTCAGCTTGGGTCAAACTGGCTTCAAGACGAGTTGCTTCGCTTAAGTTATTTAAAATAAGGTGTAAGCGGCTGACACCTTCTTGGGCACGGTTAACATACTTTTGTGATTGCTCGTCTAGCTGTTGTAAACCTAAGTGTTCAAGTGAACTGCGCACCACGGCAACAGGGGTACGAAGTTCGTGCGATAAACGCGACGACATGTTTTCTAAATAATGAGTGTATTGCCCAAGGCGGCTGACAATACTTGAAAAGCTGCGTGACAAATCACCGATTTCATCTCGGTTTTTTGATGCCACAATCTGCTGTCTTACTCGGCCCTGGCTGTCGATAGCGAGTTCGGCCTGATCACGTAAACGGCGGATGCGGCTTGAAATACTCGAGGCAAAAATAAACAAGGCTAATGTGCCCATGCTCATAATAGTTAATATGACGTTAAACAGTTTTTCCAAGGCGCGGTTACGCAGGCTGCGAATGCCGTGAGTGGTTTCTTCTGCAATAACTACCCCCATGACTTTATCGTCAATCCATATAGGGCTTGCTGCTGCTAATACCACGGCTTTGTTGTCTGGCGTTAAGCGCCATGTAGAGCCTTGTTTGCCGCTTAAGGCTTTTTCAATGTGGCTACCAGTGAGTTCAGTTGAGTCTTGCAGTGAATCGATAAAGTCTTGTGGCGGACGAGTTAATATTTTGTAGTATAACGGCAGAATATATTGCTGTTTAAAGTGCAGCCAAAAAGACTCAGGTTGATTGACCTCGATATCATCTGCCCAGGTGTTGGACGATGAACGAATATCACCAGATTTTGCCAGTACGCGGCCATGATTATCGACGACCCAAATACGTGAGCTGTTGTGGCTCATGCCTTTAATGATATTTTCAATTTCAGGCGAGGGCACTAACACCGTGCCTAAACTGGCTACTGAGTCGGTGGCTGAGGTACCGATAACATTCACTAATTGACGTGTTTTTGTATCGTTTACATTATGAATCGCAAAGCCTAATTTGCTGCCTACCATTTCGAGTGGCAGTCTAAACTCAATATTGTATCCCTTGTCGGTTTTTAACCACTGGCCTTGAATGCGCACTTCTGGGGTAACTGGCATCGATTGGCTCGGGTCGGCGGGTAATTCAAACGCACTAAGCCAACCACTTTGGGTATTGGCAATAATATAACGCCTGAACATGCCATCGGGCGATTGAGTTGCCATGACTAAGTGATCGTTTCTATCAATGCGTAAGCTTTTACGGTTACGGAAAATCAGGTTCGGGTCATTGACGTTGAAAAATCCGTATAAATAGCCGCCGTATTTGCCCACCATATGGCTAAAGCTAATATCGATTGGCTCAGTTTCGCTGCGCTGATAAATAACATGTTTGTCTGAATAGTTAAGGGTGCGATGTTGGTATAAATCCCAGTCACTCAGTTTACCGTCGAGTTGAATGGGCCCAGCTAACGGGTAGGCGTATAAATCACGGCCTTTCTCGACTTGGTTTAAAAAGCTGGCTTGGTTGTCAAATAATTTTGGTCGCTCATGTAGCGCCGTAGCAAGCGCTTGAGTGGTGCCTTCAAGGGTTTTTTCTTGGCCATAACGCAGGTACTTTTCCATTTCCCACACATATTCATACCCAAGCCATGGTAGGCAGAGTAAAAACAGCGACAAAATGACGACCTTGGCACGCAGCCCTATCGGTAAATTCATCTGTTAGATATTGTCCCAGCGGTAGCCCATGCCATAAACGGTATCGATACAGTCAAACTCAGCGTCGATAACGATAAACTTTTTCCTAATGCGCTTAACGTGCGAGGTGATCGTGCTGTCGTCGACGTAAATTTTAGCTTCTTGCATTAAATCCTGACGGCTACGCACATGTCCTGGGTGTTTGGCCATGGCATGAACCATCCAAAACTCGGTCACGGTCAGTTCAATGGGTTGCGATTTCCAATATACCTGAATGCGATTGCCATCGATGGTGAGGTGGCCGCGCTCAAGTAAGTTGTCTTCTATTGGGCTTGAACCGATTAATTCTGAACGACGAAATAGGGCCGCAATACGGGCCATTAAATGGGGGAAACTGACTTCTTTTGTTAAATAGTCATCGGCCCCTAAACGCAGACCACACACAGTGTCAAAGTCACTGTCGCGTGCAGTTAAAAAAATAATAGGTAGGCTGCTCGACATTGCACGCAATGCCTGGCATAGGGTAAAGCCGCCGTCTATTTCATGCTCTAAACCAATATCAATAATGGCTAGGTCTGGTAAGCGGGCATTAAAGGCGAGCATGGCTGCGGGGCGATTTGCATAGGCTTGAACACTATACCCTTGCTGTTGCAGGACATCTTTGTAATTTTCGCGGATAGCGGCTTCGTCTTCAACAATGGCAATTCGTTTCATGGGATGATTTCAATTAATAGGCTGATAAATAGATACAGTGCTGACTATACAGGATTTTATGGTCCAAAAAAGCCGTTGACGGCAATTGCCATATTGTTGCCACATTTGATCGCCACATTGCCATTTTTGCTCCCCAATAAAGCCACCTATGAGGTGTTTAATAGCGACATAGAGTTAATCAACAACGCATTAACCCATGTATTGATGATAACCATCATTTTTTAAACAACCGCTAAAAGGGATTCTTTATGAAAAAGCAACTTATTGCCGCAACAATTATTTCTACCATGATGATAACAAACGTCAGCTGGGCAAATGACAATGACATGAGCGAAGAGCGCGAACACACAGAAGAGCTAGTGGGTTTGAGTTCTGGGATTTTACTTGGCGCAGTTATCGGCGGCCCAGTGGGTGCCATTATTGGTGCATTTACGGGTACGTTTATTGGTAAGTCGGTTGGCGATGAAGCAGAACTCAGCGTCCAGAAACAACAATTGGTGCAGCAAGAGCAAAAATTAACGCAAACTAATGAGCAATTAATGGCATTGAGCACTAAGCAGCAGTCGTTGGAGCAAGTGTCGGAGAAATATTATCAATTACAGTCTAACTTGGCTGAACAAAAAGCGAATCAACAACAAACACTTAATGAGTTAACCATTGGGATGAATGTGCAGTTTAAAACCGGATCGAGCCATATTGAGCCGTTATTTGAACAACAATTAGATAATGTGGCTTACATGATGAGCTTGTCACCAGAATTAACCATTGATTTAACCGGTTATGCCGATCGACGTGGTGATAATGATTTCAACCAAGCCTTGTCTGAACAGCGTTTAGCCGAAGTGACACAATACTTAGTTACCCAAGGCATTGCCCGCGAGCGTTTGCATGGACAGGCTTATGGTTCAACGTTGCCAATGCACCAGGAACAAAACTTTGAAAACGACTTTTTTGATCGTCGCGTGACGCTCAAGTTATTAGCCCCAGGTGCTGAACTTGCTGCTAACTAAATTTACACGTCTATTTTCCTTTTTGTTTTGAATATTACCCATCTAGGCGCAAACATTGGTGTTGTAGCCTAAATGGGTGAGGAGCTAGTATGCGCCCGTTGTTTTTAATCTCACATTTGTCTATTAAAAATGTTTGTAAATCGCTGTGTTTTGGTTTGTTGTTTGTCATTTATGCCAGTATTACGACGGCATTTGCATCACCGTCTGGATATCAAGAAGACGATATCACTCAAGGCACATTAGAGTACTTTCAACAAAATCAAGTTATACAAGCTTTTGCGCTAGATACACAAGTGAGCATGGATGTGTCGGGATTACTCAATCGGGTCACGGTTAAGCAAGTGTTTATCAATGATTCTGATCAATGGGTGAATGGGCGATACTTATTCCCGTTACCTGAAACTGCAGCGGTCGATAGCATGCTGTTACGCATTGGCGACAAAGTCATAGCAGGACAAATTCAACCTAAAAAACAAGCATTGCAGACTTTTGAAAACGCCAAAAAACAAGGTAAGCAAGCGAGTTTGTTACAGCAACAACGACGCAATTTGTTTACCTCAGATGTGGCCAATTTAGGGCCACACGAACAACTCGTGGTCGAAATTAGTTATCAACAAAAGGTTGAGTATCGTGATGGGCTGTTTAGTTTACGTTTTCCATTAGCGATAACGCCGCGTTATAACCCGCAAGCTGACCGCACTACCGAGCAGCTGCCATTGGCCATGCCATCGAGTGCTAATACTGCGACAACTGTTAAGCACGTCAGGCCTGCACTAGATGTAAAGATGCAGGTGAACATTGATGCTGGTTTTGAACTAACGTCACTCGACAGTCTCTATCATCCGATTAAGCAATCTAATGTAGGTAATCATTACAGTGTTAACTTTGTCGGTAAACAAATTGCCGACCGTGATTTTGTATTGCAATGGCAAGCTAATGTAGGCGCAGTACCACAAGCTGCGACGTTTTATCAAACCGGTAAAACCCATTTAGCAGACAATAGCGATGAGCGTTCAGAAACTGCACAAAGACAACCTAATCCGGTTGATAACAATATGTACTCGCTAGTGATGTTAATGCCGCCGAGTGTGGAAGTAAGCGAGCAACACCTTATTGCCAGAGAACTGATTTTAGTTATCGATACGTCTGGTTCTATGTCTGGCCAGTCTATCACTCAAGCCAAGCAAGCATTACAGTTCGCACTAGCGGGACTGCGTGACATCGACAGCTTTAATATTATTGAATTTAATAGTGACGTAACAATGTTATCTGTCACGCCATTGCCTGCTAATAGCCGTAATATTGGCAAAGCAAATCGATTTATTCAGTCATTAGACGCTGACGGTGGCACCGAAATGCGCAGTGCATTACAAACTGCGCTGGTGGACAGCGTGCAGCAAGATTCTGATCAAACCGATGCCCACAGTGAAATGTTACGCCAAGTGATTTTTATGACCGACGGTGCCGTTGGCAATGAACATGAGTTGTATCAACTTATTAACGATCAGTTAGGTGACAGCCGATTATTTACGGTTGGTATTGGCTCTGCGCCGAACTCAGATTTTATGCGCCGAGCAGCAACAATGGGGCGAGGAACATTTACCTACATTGGCAAAGAGTCTGAAGTGCAGCAAAAAATTGAGCAATTACTTAATAAAATAGAGCAACCCGTGTTGACCAATATTGGCTTGTACTATCTTGATGGCAGCGTACCGGATTATTGGCCGACCACCATTAGTGATTTATACCAAAATGACCCCCTTTGGGTAAGCATTAAATCGGCGTCACACCAACAACAGCCTATCATAGTGTCTGGCAGCATTAATGGTCAGTATTGGCAGCAACAACTTGATTTTGAAGAAAACCAAGCAGCTAAGGGGATTGATTTATTATGGGCAAATGCGCAAATAACATCACTTGAGCTTTATAAAGACAATGCCAGCCGCGACCGCGTTAATAAGCAAGTTGAAGCATTAGGCTTGCTGTATCACTTAGTGACCAGCCAGACCAGTTTAGTTGCTGTGGATGTGACTCCGGTTAATCCATTGATTGATAGCCCAATAGATGTGCAGTTACAACCGCATATGCCCCATGGATTAAATGCAGCTCAATCGTCGCAAGTATTGCCACAAACCGGTACCGCTAGTCGATTATGGTTATTAATTGGTTTTAGTTTATTAGGCTTAGGATTGTTGCACTATTTATGGTTAAGACAACGCTTACCAGGCCAATTGTTAGTGATTGAATCACATGATTAAACAGGAGCGGAAATATGCAGCGAACAATATCACCGACCAAGCATTGGATTGTGATTGTGCTTCTAAGCGTACTGGGATGTGCATTATTATTACAGGGAGGTTATATGCAAGCTAAAGCCCATTTTGCCCAGTTTTTAATTGAACGGGCTTTTGAAAAAACCTTGGCAGATAGCCAACCACATAAACCCTGGTCTTGGGCAGACACTCATCCGGTAGCTAAGATGCGTGTGTTGCAACAACACAATGATAGCTTGCAACCTTTAGGCAGTGACTTGTACGTATTAGCAGGGGCATCTGGGCGTAATTTAGCCTTTGGGCCTGGGTTAATGTTAGCGGGGGCGGCGTTGGGTGAGCAGGGCAATATGATTATTGCCGGCCATCGAGACAGTCATTTTATGCGTTTACAATACGTTAAGGTTGGCGACATGATTGAGCTTTATAGCACAGCAGGTGAGCGAGTGTTATATCAAATTACTACCACTCATGTGGTGCATGAAACCGACTTAGATGTGCTGGCTCCCACAGCTGAAAGTCATTTAACCTTGATAACCTGTTATCCGTTTGACCAATTGAGTGGCAATGCTGAGTATCGCTATATTGTTGAAGCTAAGCCGGTAGTAAGTAAACCTTTATACAGTTAAATTACAGGAAGGTTTCCGTGTTCGATTGGGTTGACTGATAACTTTGAGAGCATTTGAACTTTTTGAGGTTTGAATGCCATCAGATATAAAGGTTATGTGATTTAGAGGTTATGTTATTTGAACGTCATGAGAGCTGAACGTTTTATTATTAAAGAACCATTTCAATTAATGATTCAGTGAATGTGTTATCACGCCATTCTGCATTAAATAGCCAATAAAAAAGCAGAGTCCAATAGGGCTCTGCTTTTTTATATCAATAAGCCATTAGGCTCTCATTGACTTTTCACCTCTGGCTAAACCGACCACGCCTGAACGTGATATTTCAATCACCTTAGTTGTGTCGCTAATAGCATGGATAAACGCATCAATTTTATCACTGGTGCCAACCATTTGAATGGTATATAGATTGGCCGTAACATCAACGATTTGACCGCGGAAAATATCAGCTGTTCGCTTCACTTCTTCGCGTTGTTCGCCTTGGGCTTTTACTTTCACCAACGCAATTTCGCGTTCAATGTAGGCCGATTCTGTGATATTAGCCACTTTCAAAATATCGATAAGCTTGTGCAATTGCTTTTCAATTTGCTCAAGAATATTTTCATTGGCAATCACGGTAATATTTAAGCGTGACAAGGTCACATCTTCAGTCGGCGCAACGGTTAAGCTTTCGATGTTGTAGCCACGTTGAGAAAATAATCCCACTACTCGTGACAATGCGCCTGGTTGGTTTTCAAGTAATACAGAAATTATACGACGCATTAGCTTTTCTCCGTTTTGCTTAGCCACATTTCGTTCATCGCGCCGCCGCGAATGAGCATTGGGTAAACGTGTTCCGTTTCATCTACGCTGATATCAACAAACACTAACTTGTCTTTCATCGCCAACGCTTCAGCGAGCTTAGATTCAAGTTCATCTGGGTGACTAATGTTCATACCAACATGACCATAGGCTTCAGCAATTTTTGCAAAATTAGGCACAGAATCCATATAAGAATGGGAATGACGACCTGAATAAATCATGTCTTGCCACTGTTTTACCATGCCAAGGAAACGGTTGTTTAGGTTGATAATTTTAACCGGAGTATCATATTGCAGTGCCGTTGAAAGCTCCTGAATATTCATTTGGATAGAACCATCACCCGTAACGCACACCACGGTAGCTTCAGGGAACGCCATTTTAACGCCCATTGCCGCAGGCAAACCAAAGCCCATGGTGCCTAATCCACCTGAGTTAATCCAACGACGTGGTTTATCGAACGGGTAATATAACGCGGCAAACATTTGATGCTGGCCGACATCCGACGCCACATAAGCGTCACCATTGGTGAGCTTGTACAATGTTTCAATAACTTGTTGTGGTTTGATTCTATCGGTAGTGCGATCGAACTCTAAGCTCTTACGTGAACGCCAAATTTCAATGTCGCTCCACCATGCAGCCATCGCGGTAGCATCATTAGTGTCTTTTGATTCATCAAGTAGATCTAACATGCCGTCTAAAATGTTATCGGCAGAGCCAACAATTGGAATATCGACCCGAACCGTTTTAGAGATAGAAGATGGATCAATATCGATGTGTAAAATGGTTGCGTTAGGACAATACTTTTCAACATTGTTGGTGGTGCGGTCGTCAAAACGGACCCCAATACCAAAGATTAAATCGGTGTTGTGCATTGCCATATTCGCTTCGTATAAACCATGCATTCCTAGCATGCCTAAACTCTGCTTATGGGTGCCAGGAAACGCGCCTAAACCCATCAAGGTACTCACGACGGGGATGTTTAAACGTTCGGCAAGGGCAAGTATTTGTGCATCACAACCCGAAATAACCGCGCCACCACCGACGTATAATACTGGTTTTTTAGCCGCTAACAGGGCTTGTAAACCACGACGAATTTGGCCTTTATGACCCGATGTAGTGGGGTTGTACGAACGCATTTTAACGCTGTCCGGATAAACATAATCATGCAGTATATCTGGGCTTAAACAGTCTTTAGGTAAATCAATGACCACAGGGCCAGGGCGACCGGTAGCGGCAATGAAAAAGGCTTTTTTAACTGTTTCAGGAATGTCTTTAGCGTCTGTTATTAAAAAACTGTGCTTAACGATAGGACGAGAAATACCAATCATGTCGCATTCTTGGAAGGCATCATTACCAATCAAATTACTCGGCACTTGACCAGACAACACAACCAGCGGGATTGAATCCATGTAAGCGGTGGCAATACCGGTAATAGCATTGGTTGCACCAGGGCCTGAAGTGACTAACACGACGCCAACTTTGCCTGTTGCTCGGGCATAACCATCAGCCATGTGCACTGCAGCTTGTTCATGACGAACTAGGATGTGTTCAATACCGGATATTTTGTGCAGAGAATCATAGATGTCTAACACCGAACCACCGGGATAACCGAAGATATGGCTGACACCTTCATCTATTAATGAGCGCACGATCATACTCGCGCCAGAAAGCTTTTCCATGAAATGAATCCTTGTTAAGTTACCGTATGGTAAACAGTATCTTGTATACAACGACGGTAATCGTTTTAAAAAATAAGTTTGAAGGGTAATTCAAACTCGAAGATTGAAATTGCTGTCGCAATATCCAATGGCTGGTTTCATTGTTACTGAACGAGTAACTAAGTCCTATCTTATGTAAATTTATTTTTACTGCAACCCCTTTAGTTAATTATTTATCTAGGTTGAAATCATTTCATGTTTATGAACTGTTTTTTGGTGTTTTGAATGGTTTGATAGTTAAGTGCTGTAATCGGTCCTTTGAAAAAGATACTGATATCACTTATGGCAAACAAAAGGGCAATAAAAAGACCACTAAAATCGTGGCCTCTAAATATTGTTGTGATGGGGATGTATGGCGTTATTCAGTTTTAGGTAAGGTACTTTGAAAAAACTGACATACGCCGACTAGCAATATTGCGCCAAGCATCAGCGCTGAAAAGGGCACTGCACTACCATCATAAAAATACGCCAACAGTGGCCCCGCAACTGCGCCAAAACCAAATCTTAACGTGCCGATAACGGCCGTTGCGGTGCCGGTTTCTTGTTTGAACTTCATTAATACAATGGCGTCGGCATTGACCGACATTACCCCGAGCGAACCCATTAAAGGGATAAGCATTAATACGGTAAAGTGATAGCTTAAATCAAGTAAATTAACCGCGAGCAAGCCCGTTGCGGCAATAATCCCGAAGAATGTTGACACATGCAACATCCGTTTAGATCCGAACCGGGTAACCACTCTAGAGTTAACAATGTTGGCGAGCATCAAGGCTCCCACATTGGTGCTAAATAAAATCGCAAACAGCGATTTATCTAAATTAAACACTTCCATGTAAATAAATGGCGAAGCGGTTAAGTAACAAAAGAAAGCAAACGACGTTAATACTCCGCTGGATAAATTCAGTTTTACACCATTGCGAGCAAATACTGTGTAGTAACCGCCTAAAAATGTCTTTTGGCTACGACCGCCTAGGTCTTTATCGCTGGGCATTTTTAGCTTAAATAATACTAATGCCAATAATGTGATGGCATAACAACTTTGGCTTAAAAAGATAAGGTGCCAATCGCCGAGCTCCATAATTAAACTGCCCATAGTTGGGGCTAGCAATGGCGCTAACATCATAATAAGACTGACATAAGACATGCCTTTGGCGGTGTTATCACCATAGATTTCTTTAATGTAACCCGGCACCACAACCGTGGCAGCTGCACCAATGAGTGCTTGCGCAAAACGCAACATCAAAAACTGTTCGATACTAGTGCTGAGTGCAATTAGTAAGCTGATAATGGTGAAACCTAACAGCCCAAAAATAACCAGTGGTCGACGACCAATTTTGTCGGCAAGTGGGCCAAATATCAGCATGCCTAATGCATAACCTGCAAGGTAAATACTGAGTGACTGTTGTACCGTGGTGATGTCGGTATCAAAGCCTAGTGCCAAGATGGACATCGCCGGTAAGTACATGTCGATGGCTAAAGGCGTAATGGCGACAATAGCGGCCAACATAGGGATTAGCATCGCTAAGTGAGGAATACCCGTTGAGGCTGGAGATGAGTCTGACTTTGATGGCGATACCACGTGAACCTCGTGTGCTTTAGGTGTTGCAGAAGATGCTAATTTAATCGACGCTAGTTTACCACGTTACGGAGCATTTACTGCGGCTGATTTTTGTAATGAATAATGTGCGCCGTTTGCGTTTAATCTTATATTTACAGAATCATTAAATTGAGGCGTTTTAGAGACATAAGTGCAACATTTTTGTCATTAAAGCTTCATTGTTTTTGACTAGTGTATTCGCTTTAGATTACCCACTTCTATTCGGGACTTTAGTTTATGATGCGCTTTGTTCAAGGTAAAACGGCACTGCTAGTGTCTGCAATAATGACCACCATGTTACTCACAGCATGTGATGGCGATGACGGCCAAATGGGCTCGAAGGGTGATAATGGCGTAGACGGAGCCAGTGGTAATAATGGCTTGTCTGCTTTAGTCAGCATAACTCCTCTTGCTGTTGGTGATGCTCAGTGCATGTTTGGTGGTCAGCAAATTGACACTGGATTAGACACTAATAGTAACGGTGCATTAGAAATGAATGAGGTTGATAGTAACCAAACTCAAACGATTTGTAATGCTGCCCAAAATACTCTTACTGTTGATTTAGTCGGTCGTTATCAGTCTGGTGTGTACGGCTTGAGTGCGGCAGAAATTGTGGATTATCATTCGTTGAGTCAGAGCGCATTTGTAGTGAATGCTCAAAGTGGTAAAGTTGATGTACTCGATTTGTCGGCATTAACGACAACAGCCGTTCAAGCTGAAGCTGGTTACAGTTTAAATAATATTGCCAAAAAGACCGAATTGAATATTAGCACCGATACCGGTTTAAGCTTATTGGGTGCAGTAAACAGTGTCAGTGTGTCGGGTAATTTGTTAGCGGCAGCTGTTGAGCGATCTGATGCGTTAGGTAACGCCACTCAAGGCAATGGTATTGTGGCGTTTTATCGATTATCTGAAAGCGCGTTACCTGTTTATTTGTCGTTCGTTGAGGTGGGTGCATTACCTGATAATGTCACTTTTAGCCCTGACGGTAGTGTGTTGTTAGTTGCCGATGAAGGTGAACCTAATAGCGCTTATGATGTTGACCCTGAAGGTTCTGTTGCGTTAATTGCCATTGTCGATGGTGTGCCTGCAGCAACAGCTACTATGATTGATTTTAAAGATTTTAATATTGGTGCAAGTCGTCATTCTGAGCTTAATCCATTGATTAAAATTAATGGCCCAGGCGCGAGTGTGGCGCAAGACTTAGAGCCTGAATACATTTCAGTGTCAGCAGACAGTCAATTTGCGTATGTCAGTTTACAAGAAAACAATGCTATTGCGGTAATTGATATCACTACAGCAACAGTGAAACGGATTATTGCGCTAGGGCTTAAAGATTTTGGTGTAGAAGCTAATAAAATTGATGCCAGTGACAAAGACGATGCCATAAACTTACAAGCTTATGCGGGTGTTTATGGCATGTATCAGCCTGATACTATTACCAGCTATCGATGGAATAATACTGATTTTATCGTGACAGCCAACGAAGGTGATGCGCGCGACTATGATGGTTTTTCTGAAGAAGCTCGAGCTGAAGATTTGAATTTAGATCCTAATCATCCGCAGTTTGCCGCCGCACAAGATAAAACCCAACTGGGGCGCTTAAAAGTCACCACGAGTACGGGCGATGATAATAATGACGGCTTGATGGACAAAATAGTCGCGTACGGTGGTCGTTCATTTTCGATTTGGACTGCAGAAGGACAACAAGTTTTCGACAGTGGCGGTGACTTCGAACGTATTACTGCCGCATTGTTAGCAATGAACTTCAATAATAACAACGATGAAAATAAAGGTGATAGCCGCAGCGACGATAAGGGACCTGAGCCAGAAGCTCTAGCAATTGGTCAAATAGGTTCACATACTTATGCATTTATCGGTTTAGAACGCACTGGTGGTTTTATGATTTATGACATTACTAATCCTTTTGCCGTATCGTTTGTTGATTATGTGCATAATCGTAATTTTGATGCTGACTTTGTTATTGATACCGACACTGGCGAAGTGGAAGGTGATGCTTCTTTAGCGGGGGATTTAGGTCCTGAAGGAATGAAGTTTATTGCTAGCCAATACAGTCCTACCGGGTTGCCATTATTACTCATTGGTAATGAAGTTAGCGGTACAACAGCGGTATATCAATTACGTTTACAGTAACGATATTTGTCGTTCTGCGTCATTTATCCATTCTTGTTTAATCCACCATTTAATGACGAAAAACGCCAAGCCTAACGTGCTTGGCGTTTTTTTTGATGAAATTTTATTTATCGTTAGTGAATATGTCGTAATTAATTTGAAATAAAACTATGATAACAACCTACTTTATTATTATTGAGGTTGTTGTGTTGCTGAGTCGGTTATATGGATTTATGCCTGGTTTAGAAACCTTTTCTCGTTACGAGAGAAGCTGGCTTAAAGATGACGTTCGTGCAGGTTTATCTGTTGCCGCCGTCGCTTTACCTGTTGCAATAGCGTACGCACAGTTAACGGGCGTCAATGCAGCAGTAGGTTTGTATTCATGCGTGTTACCGATGCTTATTTACGCCTTATTTGGCACCTCAAGACAACTTATCGTTGGCCCTGACGCTGCAACGTGTGCGGTAATTGCCGCTGTTGTGACGCCACTAGCCGCTGGCGACAGTCTAAAACATTGGCAATTAGTGATGACCATGACCGTGATGACAGGGTTTTGGTGCTTGATTGCGAGTCGATTTAAATTAGGCGTGTTAGCCGACTTCTTATCCAAACCTATTCTGATGGGGCTACTCAACGGTGTTGCCATTACCATTATTGTGGGGCAATTCTCGAAAATATTCGGTTTTACCTTTGATGAAAAATACTTGCTTGAACGCCTAGGTGGTGCGCCAAGTTACTTATCACAAACTCATATTCCGACGTTGATGATGGCAATTCTCACAGTGGTTGTTTATTTTGTGATGAAGCGACTAAAACCTACATGGCCAGCATCAATGTTTGCTATTGCAGTAGGCGGTGCATTGGTGTGGGTTTTTCATTTAACTGATTATGATGTGGCGGTTATTGGTAGCGTGGCAGGCGGCTTGCCATCATTTCAAGCACCAGTGTTTAATCTCGGTATTGCACGTGAATTAGTGATGCCAGCACTTAACTTAGCCATGGTCAGTTTTGTGAGTATGATGCTGACCGCGCGAAGTTTTGCCGCAAAAAATGGTTACGACATTGATGCGGACAAAGAGTTTAAAGCCTTAGGCTTAGCCAATATTGCTTCTGCTTTATCGCAAGGTTTTGCCGTGAGTGGTGCTGATTCTCGCACCGCAGTGAATGATGCTAATGGCGGCAAAACCCAGTTAGTGTCGGTGATTGCTGCAGTGTTAATCGCCGTAGTGGCGGTTTTTTTAACCGCGCCGTTAGAATTTATTCCCAGCGCAGCGCTCGGGGTAGTATTAGTTATAGCGTCTGTGCACCTTATCGACTTAAAAGCGATTTGGGGCTTACGTTTACGTGATCGCCAAGCATTTTATTTAGCTTTAATCACTTTCCTCGCAGTACTTTTTATTGGCGTGATCCCTGGGATCACTCTTGCTGTGTTATTAGGATTGTTTCAGTTTCTTCGTACGGTTATGCGACCGACGGATCAAGTGTTGGGGCTGGATGCAAAAGGCATTATTCGCAGCTTAGATAGCAGCGACAAAGCCTCATCGGTACCTGGTGTGTTTATTTATCGGTTCAATTCTCCGTTGACCTATTTTAATGCTACCTATTTTAAGCGCCGTCTACTTGAACGCTTTGCTCGGCAGAACCAGCTTGAAACGGTCGAATGTGTGATTATAGATGCGGTACCTTGCTTTACTCATTTAGATCTAAGCGTAATGGCAATGCTGACCGACATCGATGTGTTATTAAGAAAGCGTGGTGTCAGTTTAGTCTTGGCAGGGCGTAAGCGGCAGTTAATTAGCTGGTTTGAACAAACAGATATGGTGTCGGGCGAAGAAGGTATTACTATTCGCTCAGATTTATATCTCGCCTTAAAGATGCAACAAAGTCATGTTGCAGCCTGTGAAGCACAACAGCTTGATGATAGTCATAGCGATGATTCAACCGAGACCGTATTAACACACAGTCAAATTTAACTACTGGGCTTCCTATTTACTGTGTTTTATTTTGATTTAAGTTGATGATTTTAAAGTTTTTAATAAATGTTGTTCATGGCGGTTTTATTCTATAAAATCGCCGAAATAACCAAGGTATGGCAATTATACTTTGTAATGACGCCCCCTCGAAAATCAGGCCCTTAATTTCCTTTCTGTGCCCTTGAGTAAAGTACAAAGCGTAGTCTTTCTGTTGGATGTGGCATATATGGTTTCGCAAGTAAGTGAAGCAATGCTGGATGTGATCGCAGATGCGTTAGTCGATAAAGGGTATATCCTTTTATCTGATATCATTCCTGATTATGTAAGTTTAGCCTTGCTTGAAAAAATGCAAGCTCAGCAAGATATTGATTTTAAAAAAGCTGCCATTGGTCGAGGTATTGAACAACAAATCAATACTGAAATTCGCTCGGATAAAATTAGCTGGTTAGACAATCAAGATCATACCGACCGTGAATATTTATCGATTATGAGCCAATTGAAAGATGGCCTAAATCGTCGTTTGTTTATGGGACTGTTTGACTTTGAAAGTCACTATGCTGTTTATGAGCCGGGTGCTTTTTATAAAAAACATGTTGATGCGCTGCATGGCAGCCAAAATCGTATTTTATCGACAGTATTTTTCTTGAATCAAGATTGGCAAGACTGTGATGGCGGTGAATTGATCATTTATGATGAGTTTGATTTACCTTTAGAAGTCGTTAATCCAAAAATTGGTACCTTGGTACTGTTTTTAAGTGAACGTTTCCCGCATGAAGTCAAACCAACAATGAAAACCCGTAATAGTATTGCTGGGTGGTTTAGGGTGAGCAGTGCTAATCACGGTTTTTAATTATAAAGTAGAGAATGACTTAGTCTTTAGCAAGCTATGTTGTAACCACAAAACAATGTTTTTACGCTATAGATAAAAACATTGTAGTTGCTGGCTGTAAATCTATATGCTGTTAAGGTAATGTAACCTTTAACTAAAAGGAGCGTTAACTTGAGCTGGATTAATAGACAAGATTGCTTAATGGGTGAACATGTTATCTTAGAACCACTGTCTCTAGATCACGTTCCTGGGTTAACTCTGGCTGCCAGTGATGGCGAATTGTGGAATTTGTGGTTTACGCAAATTCCTAATGCTGATGGTATGAAAGCATATGTCGAGTATGCTTTAGCCTGCGAAAATAACGGTGAAGCAATTGCGTTTGCTGTGCGAGATAAAGTCTCTGGCAATATCATTGGTTGTACTCGTATTTGCCACTGGGACCAGCCTAATCGTAGGCTCGAAATTGGCTACACTTGGTACGCTAAATCTTATCAACGCAGTGCGATTAATACCGAGTCCAAGTTATTATTACTCCGTTATGCATTTAACACCTTGGATGCTATAGCGGTCGAATTCAGGACGCATTGGCATAATCACGCGTCTCGAAATGCGATAGCACGATTAGGTGCCAAGCAAGATGGCATACTACGCAATCATAAAATCCAAGCTGACGGGACTATTCGTGACACTGTGGTTTTTTCGATTATTGAAACCGAATGGCCTCAAGTTGAACACTTTTTAACATCTCGTTTAGCGCATTATCAATCGTTAACGTCATCTACAAATTTCTAAAAAACGAAGGGAAACAACCATGAACAAATCTGCAATGTGGGTTTTTACTGTGTCAGCTATATGTATGAGTGTAACTGCACATGCAGAAGATGCTGCAGAAAAAGCATTCACTGACGAGTTACTTGAATGTGCAGCGTATTATCAAATTAGCTCAGAAGCGATCGGTGCGATGAATGCTCCGCAAATGAAAGCGGTAGGTGATCGTTTAAAAACCTCTGCAATTGATGCTGTGGCTATAGCGGGTAAGTATCGTGCCCCTGAGCAAGTTGAAAAAGATGTTGCTACAGCTAAACAAAAACAAATTGATAAATTAGCTGGGTCGAATAACTTAGGCGCATTAATGTCAAAATACAAAGACTCTTGTAAAACGATTGTAACTGACCCGCAAAAACGCTTAGATTATTGGATTATGGCGACTATGTAATAGTTTGCTATCTGTAAAAATAACCACGTTGAGGTGACTCAAGTGGTTATTTTTTTAGCCATTTTCCTTGTGGCGTTTGGATCATATGCCCCGTTTCGGCTGCTTCAATGGCTTTTTGAGCCGCAAGGGTTGCGACTTTATCAAGGCTAATATTATTTCGGTCAGCAATGATTTGATAATAGTGTTTACGTTTGGCATTAACGGTGAGCACCAGCTGTTGCGTTTCAGGTGATGGAATCACAACGCCTAAATAACCGTTTGATTGCTCGCCTACTAGTCTGGCCGTTTTGGCCTCTTGCAATGTCATTGCCCAAGCAGTGGCACACCATAATAAACTGGTTAAGCATACTGCAGTGGCTAAAGTGAATCTTGATTTCATCTTGATAACCTCTGCTTAGAATAACTCATCATTCTCAAGTAAATTATTGAGCTCTTTTTCTACTTTAATTCTAATTTCATGTTCAATTTTAACGTTTAAGTTAATGACAATAGGCTTATCAGGTGGCTCTATCTTTACGGTAGGCATGCAAGCTGATAGCCATAACGATGCCATTATGGTGCTGATACTGATTAAATATGTCGATGAATATTTCACGTGGGCGATCCTTTTATGCTGCTATTGGACTTTTGTTTCAATTTTGCTTTGTACTTGATTACCGATCTGAGTGCTTTTGTATAACTGAATTAAGTTTTCTTGATGAGAATAATTGAGATGAACAGGGCGCTCAATCCCACGACTGTTGCCTTTCACCGCAATATTAACTTCGGCATCTCCATTGGGTATCATGTCAAATGTGCTCGACAATTCACTATAGTTAAGATGCTCAAGTGCGGTAAAGACTAATCCAAGATATGGTTGAGATAATTCTAGCTGATCCATTGCGGGATTTCCGGCAACTTCAATTAATCCTCCAGGTGCTCGTGCGGCGAGTTTGCCACCGGTAATCGTCACTTTACCATCAACCAGTACTGCGGGTAATACGCCATCAAATAAACCATTGGCTTTAACACCCACTTGCGGTTGCTCTTCTAAAAATTTCTCTAGGCTCAACCCTTGTAATAATAAGTATCCATAAGATTGATCATGCAGTTTTAGCACAAATTCAGGTAATAAAAAGCGTCCATCAAGCATGTCACCGCTGGCGGTAAGGTTGATGTTGGTTTCGCTTAACCCTGTGACCTGCTGTAACCAATTGGTCGGTGTTTTGTTGCTGTCTTTATTGAGTTCGATATTGGCATTCAAATTCAAGTTTGTCAGTGATAAACCAATTTTAGCTTGCTGTAAACTGATTGCGGTGTGCGGGCAGACTAATTGGCTATGAGCAAAGTGCTTTTCGGCTGCAGGTGAAGTGAGATCATCGTGAGCTTGCTGCCAGTTAAATTGGCATTGGGCGAACACGTCTCCACCGTTAAATGATTTATCATTCCATTGACCTGACAAGGATGATAACTGCTGTTGAATTTTCATTTCAAACTGACTGGTGTTGTCTATTTCGCTTAATGCAAAACCTGCCTTCAATTTACTGTGGCCTTGAATAGTGAAATTATCAGGTAACGGTTGGACTTTTTGTAATGTCTTTAATGCTGTTTCAATGTCGGTATCAAAGCTCCATTGGCCAGCTAATGATAATGGACTTTTTTTATCGGCAAATTTGAGTAAGTGATAACTGCTTAAGTTAAGGGTGTTGAGTTGCCATTGCTCACTACCGATCAATAATCCTTTGGATAAATTGAGTTGCTGAGTGACCGTGATGTTATCAAAAGCAATAAGTGGTTGGCGGCGGCTTTTTCCGATTTGCTTGGTGATATCAAGTTTATT
>NZ_JACJFI010000480.1 GCF_014164505.1 Shewanella sp. SG41-4
TTAATGCGCAAATCAATAAATTCAGTTACCTAGGAAGTAAGATTGACAGCCTTGATTTACTTGCTAATTATCGTCCTTATTCACAGCATAAATATCGGATAGCATTGCGCAATAATAATCTGGTATGGGACAGCTATAAGCTGACAGATATCGCCTTCGTCAGTGAGGGAAATCAACATCAACAACAAAGTAAACTCAATACTCAAGGTGATTTGGTCATCAAGACTCAGATAACCAGTAGTAGTAATCTCGATAAACAACAGTTCAATGCCACATTAACAGAATTCAATATCAGTAATGCTCTTGGGCAATGGCAACAAGATAAACACATTACAGCCAGCTGGGATCAACTTAACCATCGTGGTGGTGTGAGCCGTTTTTGCTTAGTGCATCCACACAATAAATTGTGTTTAATCAATGATGTTAAATTGGGTCATACCGGTCTAGCCAATGTGACTTTTACTGGTAATCCCGGTAAATTATTGGCACCTGTGTTGTCTAAAAAAATCACTTGGAACGGTGAAGCCGTGCTAACTAGCCAAGTCAATTGGGCTAAAGGTAAAAAGCCTACTGCCAATGTTCAGTTTACGCTTTTACCGGGAAATATTAAGCTAAGCCGTGCCAAAAACAACACCATCAGCATCGACTATCAGCAGTTACTATTTGAAGCATCGCTTGATGAAAAACAAATTAATAGCTCATTGAGTTTCGATTCGTCCGGCATAGCAAGTTGGAATAGTCAACTGAGTGTTAACATCACACCCGATCGCACCTTACAAGGTACTGTTAATGTAAATGAACTCAATCTAGCTCCTTTTGGAGAGTTCTTCCCTAGACTCGAAACCTTAGAAGGCATGTTATCCAGTCGATTAAATTTATCTGGCACCCTTATGGACCCTAGCGTCTCAGGTAATATTAAACTCAGTGACGGTGCATTTGCCTTATCCACGAACCCAACACTTATCGACAAACTGTACTTGTCACTGGCTCTAGAAGGTCAGCAAGGACAACTCAATGGCCAATGGCATATGGGCGACGGGCAAGTAAGCACTAAAGGTACCCTTGCTTGGCCACAAGGGAAATTTAGTGGCGACATTGATATTAAAGGTGCAAATTTAGCGGTTATTCAACCTCCAATGGCAATCTTAAATGTCTCTCCAGATATTAACATGACCTTCGATGAACAACTGTTTGCGATAAAAGGCAAAGTTGACGTGCCATCAGGACAAATAAAAATTACACAGTTAGCTGAAGGAGGCGTTGCGGTATCGAACGATGTGGTATTTAACGATTCAGTATCTGAACAAACCGTTAAAGCCAGTCCTTACGCCGTTACAGCCGATTTAAATATCAGTGTCGGTAAACGTCTAACTATTGATGGTATGGGTCTTAAGGGAAGGCTACAAGGTGATCTGGTGCTAAAGCAGCAAGCTTTTAAGCCGCCCATGTTATTTGGTGACATTAGAGTCAACAAAGGGACTTATAAGTTTATGGGACAAACCTTAACTATTAATACTGGTGAAGTTCAATTTATTGGTCCTACAGAACTGCCAAATCTGAATATAGAAGCAACTAGAGACATTAAAGAAAGTGATATCACCGCAGGTGTTCGAGTCACAGGTACCCCAATGCGTCCAGTGGTCACCTTATTCTCTAATCCCGCAAAAGAGCAAGCTGAGGTGCTTTCTTATATTTTGACGGGTAAAGGCTTTACCAGTACAACCAATCAACAAAGTAACTCATTAATGATGGGAGCAGCACTCAGCTTAGGCTCACAATTTGATGGTGGAGCAATGAATAGCATTGGCAGTACTGCAACAGGGCTGATTGAAAAATTTGGATTTTCCAATGTACAACTTGATACTAATGACGACGGCAAAGTGGCCGTCAGCGGTTATATTGGTGAAGACTTAATGATTAAATACGGTGTGGGAGTATTTAACCCCGGTTACGAAATGACTGTGCGATATTATTTATTTTCACAATTATATTTAGAAAGTGTGTCTAGCACCCTAAGCCAATCTCTTGATA
>NZ_JACJFI010000481.1 GCF_014164505.1 Shewanella sp. SG41-4
CGACTAAGGCTTTTCAGGTTTGATATTGTATCGTAGCCCTAAAAGCCTCAGTTTTACCCGCTAAACCACCACATTTTTACGACAAACAATACTAGCTCATAACCTAGATTATTACAGTGCAGGCCATTTCGAGGAGAACATCACTTCTAGGCCTTATGACTTTAGGGTCTATTGTCTGATTCAGATTAAAGACTTGGGTTCTACAAGGTATTTTTAAACCAATATGTTAGTGAGTATATTTCACTAGCCTATTGTAATATTGATACTTAATCCGATGAATATTGAGTAGCCATTCATTACAGAGTATGTTGTTTATGTATCAAAAAACGGTCACCATTGTTGCTCCTCACGGTATTCACACGCGCCCTGCAGCATTACTTGTAAAAGAGGCAAAGGAGTTTAATTGTGACATCATGGTCGAATGTAATGGAAAACAAGCCAGTGCTAAAAGTTTATTTAAGCTGCAAACATTAGGTCTTTACCAAGGCATGTCTGTAACGGTATTGGCTTCAGGTGAGCGCGGCCAGGAAGCCGTTGACAAAATAGCCTCAATGCTGATTACGCTTAGTTAATAGGACAATGTTATGTCAATCAATGGAATCGTTGTATCTGCAGGCATCGCTTTTGGTAAAGCACTGACTATCACTACTCAACTGCCACCACTCGATTTTAAACTGCTTTCTATTGAACAAATTGACCTGCAACAACAGAAGTTAACCCAAGCCATTCATCACTTAATTACTCATTTACAACACTGCCAACATCACTTGTGCCCTGATTGTGATAATTTCCAACTCATTGATAGCGATATAATGTTACTTGAAGATGAGGAGCTACAGCAGCAACTGCATCAACATATTAGTCAATTTAGAGTCTGCGCAGCCGTCGCGGTTGATCGCGTTTTTAATCAGCATGCTGCCGAAATGTCGTCATTAGACGACCCTTATATGGCCAATCGCAGCGGTGATATTATTTGTTTGGCTAAACGCCTAACCAGTGCATTACATGGCCACTTGCAATGGGATTTATCGACGCTCACTGAAGACACTATTTTACTCGCTGATGACTTAACCCCTGCTGAATTTGCCATATTGCCATTAACCCACATTACCGGTCTCATTCTCGAATCTGGAGGCCTAACAAGTCATACCGCTATTTTAGCTAGGGCTGCAGGTATTCCTGCATTACTCAATTACCAATTCTCACAATCTGAAGATCCTATTACAGATGGTTCACAGCTCATTTTAGATGGTATGTCTGGTGAGTTACATATTTCCCCTTCATCTGAACTTTTCGTCCAGTTAAAACAAAAACAACAACAAGAGTTGCTGCGTCGCCAAGCGTTGATGATTTATAAAGATAAGCCCAGCCAAACTCTTGATGGTCATCAAGTAACGTTGATGGCCAATGTCGGTAACCTGAGTGAAATATCACATACTGCAGATGTTGGTGCACAAGGCATTGGCTTGTTTCGTACCGAATTTTTATTAATGAATGCTAAAGCGCTGCCGAATGAGCAGCAACAATATAAACTCTATTGCGATGCCCTACACAGCTTGCAAGGTGAAGTTCTGACCATTCGAACTTTCGATATCGGAGCAGATAAAGAGATCCCTTGTTTGCCACAAAGCAACGAAGATAATCCTGCCCTTGGTATACGTGGTATTCGCTATAGTTTGGCGCACCCAGAGACTTTTATCACCCAGATAAAAGCAATACTTCGGGCGGCAAATCATGGCCAAATTAGACTAATGTTTCCGATGGTTAGCCAAGTTGAAGAACTTGATGCTGCCTTTTTATTAATTGAACGAGCTAAAGCTGAATTAATTGAACAAGAAAAAGGTTTTGGTACACTCAGCTACGGTATTGTAGTTGAAACACCTGCTGCAGTGCTGAATCTACCCAGTATGCTGCCATTGCTCGATTTTGTCAGTATCGGCACGAATGACTTAACCCAATATACTTTAGCGGCCGATCGCACTAACCCACATTTAGCCAAACAGTATCCACCTT
>NZ_JACJFI010000482.1 GCF_014164505.1 Shewanella sp. SG41-4
GTTAAAAAAGGCCGCACTCAAAGTGTGAACTTTGATGAAGAGGGCTTTAAAAACGCTGCAATTCAGTTGTCGGAAGACCAATTATTAGAAAATATTCATGATGTACAAAAAGCACAGAACTTGCCGTTGTCTAATGGATTAAACTATTTTACTGATGATAAAGGGGCAAAGTTAAAAGGCGTTTACAAACCTGGTGCAGATATTAATTTAGATATCGAAATGGAAACAGGAACAGGTAAAACCTACTGTTACATTAAAACTATTTTTGAGCTAAATAAACAATATGGCTGGTCAAAATTTATTATCACTGTACCTACTATTGCAATACGCGAAGGTGCACATAAATCACTAGAAGTAACGGCTGAGCACTTTAACCAAATTTACCATAAGAAGATTCGTTTTTTCACTTACAACTCTAAAGATTTACACAAGATAGAAAGCTTTTCGTCTGACTCAGGCATAAACGTGATGATCATTAATATTCAAGCGTTTAATGCCACTGGCGCAGATAACCGTCGTATTTATGAAGAGTTAGATGATTTTCAAAGCCGTAGGCCAATAGATGTTATCAGCGCTAACAGACCGATATTAATTTTGGATGAACCGCAAAAAATGGAAGGTAAGGCCACACAAGAGTCTTTGCCGCGTTTTAATCCATTATTTATTCTTCGCTATTCAGCGACTCATAAAACCGTTCATAACAAGATTCACCGCCTTGACGCATTAGATGCCTATAATCAAAAGTTGGTAAAGCGTATATCTGTACGTGGTATTAAAACCAATGGTTTAGCAGGCACAAATGCTTACCTTTACCTTGAACAAATAGAAATATCTAAGAAAGCCCCAGTAGCGCGTTTAGAGATTGAGCAAAAATTAAAATCTGGCAGCATAGTTCGCAAAATCATTAAAGTGCATAAAGGTGATCGACTTATCGATTTATCTAATGGCTTAGCTGAATATGATGGTTTTGTTGTTTCTGAGATAAATGCGGTTACGGATACCATTGATTTTTTAAATGGTAAAAGTATTCAGGTTGGTGTCGCGTCAAATGATATTACTGAAGAGGCTATGCGCCGGATTCAAATACGAGACACTATTAAAACGCATTTAGATAAAGAGCGCCGGTTATTTGCAAAAGGTATTAAGGTATTATCACTATTTTTTATCGACTCAGTCGTTAAATATCGTGACTACAGCCAGGAAGATGAAAAAGGTGAATACGCTAGAGCGTTTGAAGAAGAATATGAAATTCTAAAATTAGAGTTTTTATCTGAGTTACCTGAAACTGACCCATATAAAAAATACCTCGCTAACATCAGTAATAACAATACTCATGAAGGCTACTTTGCGATTGATAAAAACCGAAAGCAAGTAGACCCCAAAGTTAAAACTCGCGGTGAAGAGCGAGGCTTAGCTAATGATGAAGGGGCGACTGCCGCTTACGATCTTATTCTGAAAAATAAAGAGCAACTATTAAGTTTTAGTGAACCTAAGCGTTTTATCTTCTCTCATTCAGCATTGCGTGAAGGTTGGGATAATCCGAATGTTTTTGTGATATGTATGCTAAAACATGCAGACTATGACAATGTAGTATCCCGCCGCCAAGAAGTTGGCCGTGGTTTACGTATTGCGGTTAATCAGAATGGTGAAAGACAAGATCACCCTGCAACGGTTCATGAAACCAATATATTAACTGTTGTGGCAAATGAAAGTTTTGGTGACTTTGTTAAAGGCTTACAAAGTGATATCGCCGAATCGCTATCAGCTCGACCTAAGAAAGCAGACAAATCTTATTTTGTTAATAAAGTGATCAAAACAGATGATGGTGATTTAGTGATTAGTGACGACATGGCAAAAGCTATTGAACGTTACTTAATTAAGAATGATTACACTGACGATAATGAGGAAATTACTGATCTTTATCATAAAGAATTAAAAGCCGGTGAGCTTGGTAAACTCCCCGAGTCATTAGCGCCTTTCACTGACCAGGTTATCGAGTTAATTGAC
>NZ_JACJFI010000483.1 GCF_014164505.1 Shewanella sp. SG41-4
TAACGTACTGAACAAATATAGTTCTAAAAACATACTTAATCAGTATGAAAAACGTTCACCATATCGCCCTGCAATTTCATCCAACACAATTAATAAGGAAAAAGACTGTTTAGAGGTATTTATTATCTTTGGTTTAAAGAAGCTTAGATTGAGGATATGCAAAACTGCCGTAAACATTAAAAACTGGACTATTGATATCCTGAGATACTATTTTGCTATTAACTTAGTCGCTTGAATGTTTTTGATGAGTTATTAACAAAAAAACCGAGCAATTATAATTATTGCTCGGTTTTTATTTTTGGTTACTGTCAAAACAGTATGTGCTTAAGTTTACACGTTACAAGTGTATGTTAATCACAGTATCATTATATTTATGGCTTAATAATGACTTTTACAGTGGCATCAACATCTGCTTCATCAATATATCCAATGGCATTTGGATTACTTGCAATCGCAGATTTCATCGCACCAGCACCAGAAACCGAAGGTGGTGGAGTACCTTTACCTGTAAAGACTTGCTTCGACCAAAATGCTTTAAGCTGTGCATCCGACTTACCGGTGACAGCTTGATGAAACTCACTGCGAACAGGGTTGCCTTCTTCTAACTCGTATACTACGACTGAAGAATCGCCTTTACCTAAAAAAGCTTTTTTAACATCATTAATTGAAATGTTTGCCGCAGCAGGATTGCCAATAATCACTACAGCAGCATTAGCTGAGGTAACGGCAGTTAAACTTAGTGTTAAAATTGTTAATAATTTTTTCATGATCATACCCCTTAAAATACTGCGTCGAATTTAACGGTGTAAATCAAGGTGTCATCGTAAGTGAATTTACCTGTTGACGAGTCGAAGTTGTTGCCTAAGAATCCACCTGAAGTGTCACCAAAATCATCGGCGTATGTGACATCAAATTTAATCGCAACGTTATCAATTGCATCCCATCGTAAACCAATACTGTAAGCCATACGTTCAGCATTAAAGGCAACCATTTGAATTGCTGCAGCTTGTGATAAAGGTAGACGCTCGTCATTATCTTGAGTTTTCGTATAAGCAACAGTAGCGTAAGGCGTAAATTCCTTAATACGATAGCCTAATGTTAAGTAACCAGAATCAATATCAGGGTAAGCGTTATCAATTTCTGAACGAGTCCATTCTGTTATCGCAATGACTTCACCATTGTCGTAACTAGCACCTACACCAACGAAAGAACCTTTATCATCATCGAGTTCTAATACCGTATAGTTCGCTTGGGTGTTCACTCCAGGCGCTAACGCTACGTCTACTTCATTAACAATAGGTCCGTCTAGTTGTGCTTGAGCGTATACAGCACGTAAAGTCCATATTTCGTCAGTCCAGCTCAGGTTAGCACCCATAAGGTTACTGAGTTCAACCGCTGAATTTTTAACATTAGACTCACCACCAAAGGCTTGCATTGTTAAGGTTGAGTCATCGTATTCAACATCGTATGACACGCCAGCGCCTGTGTAAGACGAAAACGGAATAGCGCCGTATACTTCTTGTGGTGGACGAGCAAATGGCTGTGCGTAGCCAACATCTAAGTAATCAGAGTACATGAATAAAGGGACTCGTAGTTTACCACCACGAACCTTAACGCCGTTTTCAAAGCGATGAGATAAATAAGCCCATTCCGCTTCAACTTCCCAGTCGTATTTACCGCGCATCATTAACTGTAATACTGCTTGAGTATTGTCAGAGATGTTAAGGTACCTTGTAGACCTAATTTACTGTCTTCGCTAAAGTTAGCACTTGAATCTGCATTATTATAACCAGCATCATTGTCCGAGCTGATATAGGCTCCACTAATAAAGCCATTAAATTTTACTTTGTCAGTTAGGCTCGCATTTTGTTGCTGGTTGCAGGTGCCATTGAAGAAGCTGGCGGCATTGCCAAAGAGTTTAATACTATTGCCGTAGATGACGGTATTGCGATGGGCCATGGTGGCATGCTGTATAGCTTACCGTCGCGCGAGTTAATT
>NZ_JACJFI010000484.1 GCF_014164505.1 Shewanella sp. SG41-4
GTTTTATGTTGAATATGATTGGTGGTTTAATCGCTTATCAACTCAAAGAAAGTAAGCCACAACTCAATATCACAGATGTCGATTTCAATGCGATTTCTGTTATGGCTTAAACCGATCTCAGGTTAGATACTCCGTAGCTGCCGGCATAGAAACAATACTCAATGTTATTGTCTGCTTTAGCCTGGTACATTGCGGTATCGGCTGCAGTAATGAGTTCTCGGCTATTCAAACCATGTTTAGGCAGTACACTAATACCGATACTGGCCCCGACTTGCAGAGTGTGCGGGCCAATAATGATCGGTTGTTTAATACTGGCCAATAGCTGGTTTATTTTATGTTCGATATTGATCGGGTCTGGGAGCATATCAAGCCAAATGATAAATTCATCGCCGCCTAATCTGCCTACAATATCAGTATTGCGTAGACTATTAGCCAAACGTTTTGCGATGGTCACGATGACTTCATCGCCAATGTTGTGGCCCAGGGTATCGTTAATATTTTTAAATTTATTAAGATCAATAAACAACAATGCCGCTTGATTATCTCCGCGTAAATCTCTTGCGATAGCCGTATCAATTTGTTTTATAAATGCGCGCCGGTTATAGATACCGGTTAATTCATCATGTTCAGCCAAGAAAATGAGTTGGTCTTGTTGTTCTATTAATTTGCGAGTCTGGCGGTCGACTTCTTGCTTTAATTCATCTTTTTTAATGGTAATTTGAGCAAGTGAAAGCTTCATTTTATTGAAGTTATTTGCGAGCGCAGATAGCTCATCGGTATCGCTAAAGTTAATTTGGCTCTTTAGGTCCCCTGACGCAAGCGCTTTCATACCTTGGTTGAGTGACGTTAATCCTTTCTTAAATCGAATGAGTGTCATAAAGGACCATACGGTCACCAGAATCGCTAATATCAATAGTACGACTCCAACAAGGAATAATAATGTTTGTTGTTTTTGGCTGGCTTGTTTAATCGAAAATTGATGAAGATTAAACATTTCTTCAGTCATCTCTTCAATAACCATACTGTATTTTGCTTGAAATAATCGTTCTGCGCTAAGGGTTGATGATACATCTACTTGTTTACTGTGAAAGCTATTTTGAGTATTAATAAGTGCTCTAATATTTGTATTAAGTCTATTCAGGTTTCCAATAATGAGCTTTTGTTGTGTACCCCATTGAATGTCTTCTGAGAGATTTTTGGCCAACTCCGCTTGGCGTATATTTAATTCTGATAAGCCTTGGTCATCAGTATACTCTTGGTAAAGCCACAGTTGACTGCGCAAACTATCAATACTGATTTGTAACTTCATCGAGTAATTAAGCTGGCGGTATATTTTTTGTTGATAATAGTGAGCTTGTATCAGTGACAAACCGACAATTAATGTAAGCAGTGAACAGAGTGTAGCGGTCAGTTTTAGACGCTTAGATAACATCATAACTTACCATCCAGCTTCTAAACTGACGAACTGTTCAAACAATTTCCGATCAAGAATCTGTCTGAAATCTACACTATCTTGTTCTGAGACCAATTGACTATCAATTGCCCATTGGCTTTGAGTTTGGATGTTAGAAAAAAGTGCGTTACTGAGAGATAGCCGAAAAGTATAGTCATTCCAAGAATAACTAAGTTGGGAAGGGTCGATATTTAATGCATGACTAATTTGTTCTTGAGCAAGATCTGGGTGTGTATGAATGTAATCTGTTGCGTCATTAATGGATTTAAGTAGCGCTAACTTTTCTGTGGTAGATAATCTTGTCTCTTTAAGCTCGATTAAGTTGAACGATAAGTGATATAAACCGCGACTGCTGATGACATTCGTATTTGAGGGTACTTTTTGTGTTAACAAATAACTGAAAGGCTCCCAAGCTGAAATAATATCAACCTCATTATTTAATAACGCCGGAATAAGTTGCTCCGCAGGTAAATATATTCGCTTGATTGGCTGCTGAGTTTAACACCGCAAAAATATCAGCAATTAGATAACCTAGCCCATGCGCG
>NZ_JACJFI010000485.1 GCF_014164505.1 Shewanella sp. SG41-4
GGCAGTACAGAGAAATAAAATATGCATAGGCGTTTCATACACAAGATTGCAGATTGTTATATTTAATTACCTTATACTGAACTTGAATTTAGATCATCAATTATTCATTTTCCACATCAAGATTTAGACGCCAACAACGAATGCTCACATCTCTAAATCCATGCCCTGTCTAACATTTTATAGCTGGCAAGCTTTTCCAGTCGGTTGTGTACTGTGGTGTGAGTAAATCTCGTCGCATCGACCATTTTTGTTCAACACCTTGAGCCGCTAAAAATAATGTATCGGTTCCATAGCGCTGGTTTATTCCATCTAACGCTCGCATTAGCGCGGGATTGGCCTTCGAAGTATTGAACATATCGAGTTGAGTGTGTTTTTGAGTGCTTAAATCAAGCAGGCCTACCCCAATTCTGTAATATCGTACACCCAATCTAAACAGTGATGGCGCAGCGTTACTCATCGCTTGCGTTAGCTCGTTTGTGCAATTTGTTGGGCAAGGAAAAGACACTAATACTTTGAAGTTCACTGGGTGTTCATCATAGGGCGAGTTACTCGCGAACAGCATCATGGTTTTACTATGCGAGCCTTGACGTCTCGCTTTTGAGGCAGCAATACTAATATGCTTGCTTAATGCTTGCAGTAATAAATCATAATCTACAATGCGTTCTCCCACACTGCGAGTGGAGAAAATTTGCAGCTTATCTGCCCTCGCCTCATCCCACAGCTTGCACACTTGACCATTTAACTCGCGAACGGTGCGCTCAATTTCAATGCTGAATTGTTTACGCGCTAAGCCTGGTGGAATGTTGGCGAGCTCTAAGGCATTGTTGATATTCATCAGCGCTAGTTTTTTACTTATACGCCGACCAATACCCCACACGTCACTGACACTCATTGAGTGTAAAATAGCTATCCGCTCTTGTTCACTATCAATCACGCACACTCCCTTATAGTCAGGTCGTTTTTTCGCTGCATGATTGGCAGCTTTTGCCAGGGTTAACGTTGTACCCATACCCACACAAACGGGCAGTCGCACTTCTTTCCAGACTGCTCGGCGAATTAATTGACCCTGGGTACGCAAACATTGAATGGCAGGATAACAGTGCTTAAACGATAGAAAGCTTTCATCGATGGAATAAACATGCTGCTCTGGTGCAAAACGACCAATAATGGTCATCATTTTCATCGATAGGTCAGCATAGAGCTCATAGTTGCTTGAGCAGGCAATCACGCCTTGCTTTTGGCATAAGTCTTTTACTTTGAAATAAGGTGCAAACTTAGGCACACCAAGCGCTTTAGCTTGTCGATTAGCAGCAACAATACAGCCATCATTATTACTTAATACGATGATGGGTTTACCCCGCCAATCGGGACGAAAGACCTGCTCCGCACTGCAATAAAATGAGTTCGCATCCACTAAAGCAAACATGGTTAACTCACCTCTGGTTTGCTAGTAAGTAGAGGGCTTTGACGGTGGCAACGGATAGAGCGGATAACAACCCCTTCAACATTGAATGAGTCATAATCATTGATGACTTGGGGCTGGTGTTTTTCATTTGATGACAGAAGCATCCTGCGTGGTTTATCCAGGATTTTACACACAAACTCACCATTGAAATTAGCCACGATGACATCGCCATGACGCACAGTTTCATGGCGGTCCACAATCAATAAATCACCATAAAAAATACCCACACCTTGCATCGAATCGCCAGTAGCAACGCCAATAAATGTGGCACTTGGATGTTCAATTAACAGTTCATCCAGGCTTAATGATAACTGTAAATACTCTGAGGCCGGCGACTCAAAACCGGTAATACCAGCACTGGCATGGATAGGAATAATGCGCATAATATTTACCACTGTATGTATGCAAGGGCTATCCACTTAGCACAACCAATCACTATATATTGTGGTTATCGATTTTTAATTGATTGGTACGTTATCGGCTTAGAACGCACTGCTTGTTCAAGCAACCTGTAGAATAATAATCCCCGAG
>NZ_JACJFI010000486.1 GCF_014164505.1 Shewanella sp. SG41-4
AGATTCACAGAAAGGATAATCGGTACCAGAATCAGCACTAAATGTTGTTGCAGCATACAACTGGTCTAACGAAGGTGCGCGGAACGCTTCTGAGTACGATGCACGAACTACAACGTTCTCAAGTGCTTGCCAGCGAATAGATGCTTTAGGAGCGAGGTTATCACCAAAGTCACTATAGTCATCGTAACGAGCAGCAAGGTTTAATTCAATGTCATCTGTTAACGGTAGTACCGCTTCATAGAACATTGCCCATACTTGACGATCGCCGCCTGCAGAGTTACCAGCACTACCACCAACTAAGCCAGCTTCTGACTGTGCGTCATACACTTCGCTAAACTGTTGGTCAAAGTATTCCATACCTACGTAATGTGCAACAGCACCGCCTGGTAATTCGAACGCATCAAAACCTAGGCCTGCACTGTATTGATCAAATGTAGCACGACCTTGTGTTAAGGTTGTGGTTTTCATGTTATTGATACCAGCTTCAGAGCCTAAATCAATATCATTTGCTTGGTTATAAGCTAGACCAGCATAGCTTAAGTAGTACTCACCGATTGACTTGTTATCGGCGATGTTGTGGTGGTAGTAAAATTCCCACTCAGCATCGTTTAGTGCACTAATCGTACCACGCAAACCAGTTAAATAATCTTGGTTGTAATCGTCAACGTTACCGTCACGAGTACCGATACCAACCCAACGGAAATAGCCAGTGGTTTCTTCACCATATGGATTATGTGGGTTATCTGCTGCCATGCTATTCCAAGCTGCTGCTGGAGGCGCATAACGACCAAACGAGTTACCTTGTGTAACCATTACACGGCCAAACCATTCTACGTCTTCTGCAACTTCATAGTTAGCATCAACATATACTGTATTACGCTCTGTAGATGCTTTGTTATAAGAAACGTTAGCGAAAGCATACATACAGTAAGTAGAACCAGCTCCACCCCAGTCGTTGTCTGCTTTAACAGTTTGGAATACGTTTGAACCATATTCTGATTCTAAATCATCACACAATAGTGATGCTTGAGCAGTTGAGAAATCAGGTGCAGCAACTGTTGCGCCATAAATACTCCAACCAGCAGTTTCTTCGTAAGCTTGGATTTCGCCATCGCCATTGAAGTCTGTCATGCTTGCTGCAGTATATGGACGGTCAGCGTCAGAAATACCTTTACGATCCTGGTGGTCAAACGAGAAAGTAATGTTACCTTTGTCCATTTGATAACCAGCAACAACAGAGAATTCTTTACTTGTTAATCCGCCGTCTTGGTCACGAGAACCACCGCCAACGTTGAATTCGATACCTTGATAATTCTTCTTCATGATGATGTTAACAACACCAGCAATCGCGTCAGAACCATAAGTAGAAGATGCACCGTCAGTCAGAATGTCAATACGTTCTACTGCGGCCATTGGAATAGCGTTCAAGTTAGCAGATGCACCACCTAGAGTAGGTGAACCTGGGAAACGCTTACCATCGATAAGTACTAGAGTACGGCTTGAGCCTGCACCACGTAAATCGATCGTTGCTTGAGATTGTGCAGAACTACCTGAACGCTCAGAGAATGAACCGAAAGAGTTCAAGTTACTGTTACGAAGTGCGTCAGCAACTGTAAAGTTACCTTCCATCTTCATGTCTTCAGTTGTAATGGTCGTAATTGGCGAAGCGCCTTCAAGGTCAGAACGCTTAATGCGCGAACCAGTAACCTCAATACGTTCTACTTTTGCGCCATCTTCATCAGCAGCAAATACTGCTGGCGAAGCAAATGCAGCAGCTGCTGCACCACTGATCAGTGCTAAGCGCACCGACTTAGCTAATACGTTCTTATGCATTGTCTATCTCCCTGGACTTTTTATGTCTTTCTTATAATGCTAACAACCTTTTTAGGTGTTAGTTCAATGAAGGGATGCAATAGAAAACAATCACAATCCCTCAATTACAGATGCAATAAAATCACATTCGAAACAACTAATCAACATTTGAAGTGTCGTA
>NZ_JACJFI010000487.1 GCF_014164505.1 Shewanella sp. SG41-4
GTAAAGTCGTTAGGCTTGCAGGAACCATGCAAGATATTTCAGAACGCAAATATTTCATTGAGGAACTTTCCAGAAGTAATACCGAACTGGATAACTTTGCCTACGTTGCCTCGCATGATCTTAAATCGCCTTTACGCGGCATTGATCAATTAGCCAGCTGGTTAGAAGAAGATTTAAAAGACAAATTAGAAGCTGAAGATGCTGAGCATTTACGCTTAATGCGTGGTCGTATTAGCCGGATGGAAAAACTGTTAGATGACTTACTCTCCTATTCAAGAGCGGGCAAAAAAGGCGATGTTATTCATTCAATTAATATAAAGTCTGTGGTCGAAAATGTGTTTGATTTATGCAATACCAAAAATGCCTTTTCGTTGGAGTTTGAGTCCGCGACAACCGACATAACGACTGCTAGTGTGCCACTTGAGCAAGTGATAAGAAACCTGATTAATAATGCGATTAAACATCATGACACCGGAAAAGGCACTGTATATGTATCTATGGTGGTGAACGCTCCTTTTTATGAATTTGTGGTTAGAGATGATGGCCCAGGGATACTTGATGAGTTCTCTGAGAAAATATTTACCATGTTTACCACCTTAAAACCTCGAGATGAAGTGGAAGGCAGTGGCATGGGATTAGCGATTGTGAAAAAGATAGTGGTCGCCATGGGGGGCGAAATTAGCTTAGATACGAGTGTGCAAAAGGGCGCGTGTTTCAAGTTTACTTGGCCAATGGAAATACAAAACTTGATGCCTAACTCCAGAGATGTCGAGTAGTGTTAATTTTGCCATCGTATGGATCATTCTTGAAAAAGATTTTATAGGCGCCTCAGCACTTTAGTTTAGCACTTTAGCTCAGATCTTTAGTTCAGCAACTTAGCTTGGCACCTGATTGGTAAGCTAAATTACGCTGTAAATCGCTACATAAACTGAAATGTTTAGCCCTTCGGATAACTCAACAGTTAGCGTATCTGTTGAGTCTTTTGGAGGCGATGTTTGGTTAATTTATAAAGTTGTTTATTTGGGGGTCACTATTTATCGCTTATACGCTTATACGCTTAATAATGAAATAAGTGATAGTGAAGCGTCATCTGTAAGAAAGTCCATTTAATTTCAATGCGCATCAGCGACTATGCAAGATGCATAAAGACGATAGCGTCATTTCACGGTAAACTATGTAGATTGTAGAGACAGCTTTTTGAGGTCATGAGAAAACATGGTAGAACTGCAGCAAAATAATCCACTTCACGGTTTAAAATCAGAAACGATGATTTCTGAGTTAGTGGCATTTTATGATTGGAAAATTTTATACGCCGCGTTGCGTTTAGAGTGCTTCAATACCAACCCTAATATGGATGCTTGTGTTAAGTTCCTAAAAAAGACGGAATGGGCGAGAGAGCGTGTTGAAAACTTTTATTTGTACCGTTTCAAACGTATGCCAAAAGGTAACTCAGCACAATTTGAATTAAAACCTCGTGAACGTGGTTTTGCTGATGGTATTTTACCGCGTAAGCCGCAGCCTTTAACGGTTGAGTTAGTTGCCGAAATGAAAGCCAAAGCAACGGCTGATTATGAGCAAATGAAACATAATCAAAGTCGTTCATATGCTTCATCATCACCGTCATATTCCTCATCGAGCCGTTCAAATGACAGCGATGCAGCGACACAGCGTAGTAATCAAAATAAGCCTCAGCAAACTTGAATAAACAATTAACCCTATGTAGTAGAACAACAAACTCTATGTAGTTAAACAATAAATTCTATGTAGTTAGATTATAATTATAGTTATTGTTAGCCATAAAAAAACGCAACCCAACGATAATATTATTATCGTTGGGTTGCGCCGACGTTGACATGAGATCAGTCTAGTGGTTATTTATTCCACGGGTTATTTGGATCAAATGTAGGCTGCGGCTTATTTTGATTACTACGCTGTGTCGCTGCATCGCTGTCATTTGAACGGCTCGATGAGGAATATGACGG
>NZ_JACJFI010000488.1 GCF_014164505.1 Shewanella sp. SG41-4
TGAAGTAGTAGGCTTGAACTTGTTTTTTGCATCGATATTCTTTTTTAGCGGCATGGCTATCCATGATGTGCTTAAACAGGGTGAAGTCCCTAAATTTGGTCGATATATTGTTTGGGCAGTGTTATTCCTCGGCTGCGCCGGGTTTATTGCAAAAGGTATTATTCAGATGACCTGGGAAGGCTCTGGGATCGGTTAAAGAGTACAATGGCAAAAGAAACAACAGATAGAACGACTATTGACCTTTTTGCCGCTGAAACTCGCCGTGGGCGTCCGAGAAGTAACCCTCTTTCTCGGGAGCAGCAATTAAAGATCAACAAGCGTAACCAAATTCAGCGTGATCGCGCTAACGGTTTAAAGCGAATAGAGCTAAAGGTGTCACAAGATTTGTATGATGCCTTGAACCAACAAGCTTTGAACAGTAACATCAGCCGTAGCCAGTTAATCGAATTTATTCTGCAACAGCAACTCGACAACTGAGACTTTTTAGAACATCGCACAACGCGAACTAGATATTTAAAGGATAGACAATGGCAACTGTAGGTCTTTTTTTCGGTAGCGACACTGGCAACACCGAAGCTGTAGCCAAAATGATCCAGAAAAAACTGGGTAAAAGCATGCTCGATGTTAAAGACATCGCGAAGAGTACCAAGGAGCAAATTGCTGAATACGATTTGCTTATGTTTGGTATTCCAACATGGTATTACGGCGAAGCACAGTGTGATTGGGATGACTTTTTCCCAGAGCTTGAGCAAATCGACTTTACCGATAAGTTAGTCGCTATTTTTGGTTGTGGTGACCAAGAAGATTATGCTGAATATTTCCTTGATGCTATGGGCATGGTTCGTGACATCGTTGAAGCTCGAGGCGGTATTATCATTGGCCATTGGCCATCTGAAAGCTACAACTTTGAAGCCTCTAAAGGCATGGCAGACGACAAGCACTTTGTCGGTTTAGGGATTGATGAAGATCGTCAACCTGAGCTAACCGAAGAACGTGTTGACGGCTGGGTTAAACAAATTTATGAAGAAATGTGTTTAGCTGAGTTAGAAGACTAACCCACATCATCAGATTACTTTTGTGATTAAAAGCGGCTTTATTGCCGCTTTTTTATGTCTATAGTTTAGGGCTAACGGTTAAATAATCATCACTATGTCAGTTAATAATTCCAAACCATTACACCATCATTGGGATATCTTTTGTGCCGTTGTCGATAACTATGGTGACATAGGTGTCACTTGGCGTTTGGCTAAGCAACTGGTCGCTGAATATGATATCCCGATTAATTTATGGGTCGATGATTTACTGAGCTTTTCGCATATTTTACCTATGCTAGACCCTCATAAATCGAAACAAATGTTTAATGGGGTGAATATATTTCAATGGAATAACCCATTGGATATAGCGTTTATTGCTGGCGACGTCGTTATCGAAGCCTTTGCCTGTGAATTACCATCACAAATAAAATCCACCATAGATCAACTGCATCAACATCCTCACCATCAAGCCCCTACTTGGTTAAACCTTGAATATCTCAGTGCTGAAGATTGGGTAGAGGGTTGTCATGGGTTGCCCTCTTCACAGCCTAGTGGAGTTAAAAAGTGGTTCTACTTCCCAGGCTTTACCTCCAAGACTGGCGGACTTATCTGTGAACGTGAATTATTTAATCAACGCGACGAATGGCAAGCAGACTCAAAACATAAATTAGCGTTGTTCAACAAACTGGGATTGCAGGGGATAAATGCTCAAGACACAGTTATCAGTGTCTTTAGTTATGAAACACCAGCTTTAGCTGCTTTGTGTGAACTATGGCAAACATCGCCAACCCCAATTCATGCACTCATCCCTAAAGGACGCAGTTTACATAGCCTAACGAGCATATTGCCCTGTGACATTAAATATTTGATGCCCGGTCAACAATTTACAATAGGTAACTTAACCCTACACATATTGCCTATGACCGATCAAAATGGCTTTGATCGCT
>NZ_JACJFI010000489.1 GCF_014164505.1 Shewanella sp. SG41-4
GTGTAGATTTTAAAGTTACTGACTATAACGTTAGTGGACGTGAGGGTTTGCGTATTCGCCCCAATGCTGATTATGCTGCTAACAAGTGCGAGATCCGTTATTCACAGCCTGTAGCCGCCGGAGAGTTACCATTAGTTGAGGTGGAAATCGATGAGTGTTAATGCCTATTTCTTAGAAAATTATTCGATTTCTATACCAACCGTTAAGTTAATGCCATGGAATTTGCTCCATGGCATTTGTGTTTATGAGTGCAATTGAACTTGATATTTTTAATCTTAAGGTAAATTATTAGAGGATTTCACTCCAAAATGTGTTATTTATATCAATAATCACTCAGTGAAAAGCGAATTACTCAATGGATAAAAAAGACATCAAGCTGTTAGAAATATTACAGCGCCAAGGCCGAATGGCTATTTCTGAACTCGCAGACAAAGTGAATATGTCGGATACGCCGTGTCTGCGTCGAGTCAAAAAGCTTGAGCTTGATAAAGTGATTTTAGGTTATGGGGCGCATACGCAAACCCTCACGTCCACTAACGTTATAGTCAGTAACTTTAAAATCTACACCATCTTTTATATTAATCATCCTAACAATCCCTGTTGAGGTATGGCGCGGATATCCATAAGCCAAGATAATGTTCTCACCCTGTACCTTAATACTATTGCCAGAGCCATTACCTGCAGCCGCTGGAGCAGTTTGATCACAATTTATACTAATAACACAAGCTGAATAAATCATGCTTTTACCACTATTAATGGCACCGGCAACACCTTTCATGGCACTGGCATAAGCATCGCTTTTTAAACTAATAAATTTAGGCGCTGCTATCACAGCTAACACACCTAAAATAATAATCACTACAACTAATTCGATTAAAGTAAATCCGCGTTGTTTAGCTTGCGCGTTATAGTGGATTTGCTTTAGTTGACTCATTATTTGAAATCAATCCTTTACTTTAAGCTCGTGTAATACAAATTAATCATTAGCCTGCAAGTATTACTTGATCTTTACCTGCATGCTTAGCTTGATACATTGCAACGTCCGCGCGATGAATAAGCCCGTCGGTATCTATATCTTCACCATCATATTGAGAAATCCCAATACAAGCACTAACTAGTAACGTGTGCGAATTTATCACATATGGCTGCTTGATTAGCGCTAACACTTTATTGGATCTGCTATATACATTATCGCGCTGGTTATCGCCTTGTAAAAGCAGTACAAATTCATCGCCACCATATCTCGCTAAAATATCACCCGACTCAAGATTTTGGCTCACATGCTGGCCAATACTCACTAACAAGCTATCTCCTGCTCCGTGACCATATGTGTCATTGATATTTTTAAAGCCATCTAAGTCGATAAATAACAGAAAAAATGATCGTTTACTATCAATAAGTTGCTGAATGGTTTTTCGAATCGACATTCGATTAGGTAAGCCAGTTACCTGATCGTGGTGCGCTAAATATAACGCTTCTGATTTAGCTTTACCTAAATCGGCCGTCTTATCTTTAACGCGTTGAGCTAAATCAGCTTGGCTGTTTATCACCTCTTTCGACATACGATGAAAACTATCAAATAGTACCAAAAACTCGGTTGTTTCAATACGCTGTTTAACTAATGGAGCGATTGCTCGTTGTTGGCCTGCTAAGTCACGCACCTGAAGTGTTAAAGCGGCTATGGGACGTGTAATTAAACCTGTAATCCACCAACTTAGTAATAAACAGGCGCTAAATGACAACAAAGCAACCCAGTAAGTTGTGTATATCTCTGACTCTGCTCTGGCAAACAATTCATCTAAAGGTTGCGGGATCATCACACCCCACCCTGTTGTAGGCACATTAGTATATGCAGCAATCATATCTTGTTTAACCGCAGGAGAATAAAACTCCATCACTCCTGTATTACCAGCCATCATCTGCTTAACAATACTCACCTTGGCGATGTTTTTACTCGTTACCTGCCACTGCTGATTAG
>NZ_JACJFI010000048.1 GCF_014164505.1 Shewanella sp. SG41-4
CGAATAACGGCGGTAGTGTTCTGCTCGCTCAATTAAACAATAACTTGGCATCGCCATCACGCTATTGAGCTTGTTAAATTCATCATGTGGAAGTTTTTCTACTCGTAATTGAGGGATTTGTTGTGCAAACGAACCTTCATTACAAATCGTAATGGCTAAGCTATCCATGGTCAGTATGTGCCAATACCAATCTTCGAGCTTTCTTGCGCACTCAATATCTTCTAGTAGCAAGCCATGGGTTTGACAATATAACTCTAAAGGATCGATACGATTGTTAAAGCCTTTACAGCGTAAATACACCACTGGGTGTTGAATAATATCTTCTAACTTGATGTTCTCAGCACTGCCCCAAAATGGATGGTTGATATTACCTACAACGCATAAAGACGTCACATTGGCAATAGGATAAGCCTCTAAACCATGAGCATCTTGAGTTTCAAAGCCAATACCAAAATCGAGTTCGCCATTATAAATCAACTCTTCAGTGTCGGCTTGCCAACTGTGAAGTTTAACTTTACCGATAACATCACGAGAAAGGTGACTTAACGCAATGGCTACACTGGTAATAATGCTCGGCGATACTGCAATATGTAACATCGGTGTTTGATGATGATTTAAACGATCATCTGCCACTCGCTCAATTTGGCTCACCATGTCACACAAATGGCATACAGGCTGATACAAACGTTCTGCTAATGGCGTTGGTTTTAGCCCTTGTTGGCGACGAAAAAATAATTCGTCATTAAAAATAGCCCTTAATGATGTTAAACATCGACTAATTTTTGGCGCGGATACAGCAAGCTCTTTGGCTGCAAAATTAGCAAAGCCGGTTTCGTAAATGAGCTTAAACACCAACAAACTGAATACATCTAATTCGCTGATTTTTTTCAGTGCTTGAATATCCACATATCACCTAATCTGCTGTAATGAGGCGATTAAATTAACATGTATTCAAATAAAAAAAATTGATCTAGTGCTGAAAAATGCTATCAACTTCAGCTTTTGTTAATGAACGAAATTCACCCAACTCTAATTGCTTATCAAGCACTATTTTACCAATAGATTCACGATGTAACGCTACTACCGGATTTCTAAAACGACCAAACATCCGTTTAATTTGATGATACTTTCCTTCGCGCAACACTACCCGAGCTCGATGGCTCGATAATAACGTAAGTTGTGCCGGTAACGTGGTGATATCCTCAAATCCAAAATACATCCCTTTGGAGAATGCCTCTACATACTCTTGCTCTAGCGGATTAGCTAACGTTACCAGATACTGTTTGTCGACTTTATGCTGCGGCGACATTAATGCTTCGGACCACTTAGCGTCGTTGGTTAGCAATAATAATCCGGTAGAATGTAAATCTAACCGACCGGCAATATGTAACATATCAGTGTTAATACCGGTCATTAATCCTAATGCTGTAGAGTGTTTATCATCAATGGTCGCACTCACCACCCCATCAGGTTTATTGAGCATATAGTACTGTTTTTGATATTGACGCAGCACCACACCATTACATTCAACATGGGTAAACTCATCAATTTGTAAGTCTGGTGACTTAGCAAACTGACCATCGACAAGCACTTTATTGGAGACGAGTAATAACCGAACTGCTTTTTTGGGGATTTGTAACGTGCCAGCAATAAATTGGTCAAGTCGACCTCGTTTAGACACCATAAAACTTCACCAATATAGAATGATACCAATTTGTTTAAGAATACCTTATTCTGTTAAAAGGCAAAAACATTAAGGAGTAACATGCTTTCGCAACCTGCTAGTACAGATTTGCGCCCAGATATGACCAGCGCTGAATTAAAACAGGCGATCAAGTCACTGGATCAACATTTACAAGATAACATTTTTCAAAGTGCAATTAATGACACCTTGAATAAGCGGTCACATTTTTTCGATGCGTTATTATGCCAACTTTGGCAACCGTTTGAATTAGATCCCGCACGTATCTCACTCAATGCTGTTGGGGGGTACGGCCGGCAAACTCTACATCCTTTCTCCGATATAGACATATGCATTATTCACGATGGCCCATTAACGCCTACTGAAGCTGCCTCTGTAAGCCAATTTCTGACTCAACTTTGGGATCTTAGCCTCGATTTAGGACACGCTGTTCGCAGTTTAGCTGACACATTTCAAGCCTGTAAGGACGATGTAACCATTGCAACTAGCTTGCTAGAAATTCGTCATTTATTCGGCAACACTCAGCATCAACAGCAAGTATTGAATGCTCTGTATGGCCAAGATTTATGGCAAAGCCAAACATTTTTTAATGCCAAACTCAGCGAGCAGCAAGAGCGTCATGCCAAAGCGCAAGGCACCTCATACAGTATTGAGCCAAATCTTAAAACTAGCCCTGGTGGTATGCGTGATATTCAAACCCTTACTTGGGTTGCCCGCAAACATTTCGGCGTTGCCAATATGCAATCACTGCGTAGTTTTGGTTTTTTAACCAATGACGAATACGCTGAATTAATGGAGTGCCAACACTTTTTATTCAGAGTGCGATTTGCCTTACATCAAGCGGCACAACGTTCTGAAAATCGATTATTACTGCAATACCAAGCTGAAGTGGCAAAATTAATGGGGTTTGGTGATGGTATGTCCATCGGCGAAAGCGGCAATATTGCTATCGAAAAAATGATGCGCCAATTATTTCGCGCCATGAAGCGCATCGGCGAATTAAACCAAATTTTAATGGCTTATTTTCAACGAGAAATTATTCCAGAGCTCAATCCAGAAGTAATCCCAATTAACGATAATTTTGAAATTGTTGATAAATACATTCACGTACGAGACGAAACCGTATTTATTGATCGCACCCAAATTATGGCATTGTTTGAATTTATCGCGATTCATCACGACAAAATTATCGGTATTACCGCAGAAACCTTACGCTCATTACGCCAAGTAAGACGTCGCTTAATGGGCGATTTACAAGATTTTCAGCGTTGTAGAGAGCAATTTAAAGCGATATTTGTTCATCCTCAAGGTATGGGGCTCGCTATCACCTTGATGCATCAACACGGTATTTTAGCGTCTTATTTACCACAATGGCGTGAAGTTGTTGGCCAGATGCAGTTTGACTTATTCCATGCCTATACCGTCGATGAGCACACCCACAAGGTACTTAAGAATATTTACCTCTACGGAAACGACATCAAAACGTTGGATAAAGATCTGGCATTAGCCGCTGAAATTTATCAAAAGATGTCTAATAAATCGACCCTATTATTTGCTGCATTATTCCATGACTTAGCCAAAGGCCGTGGCGGCGATCATAGTAAACTCGGTGCCGTTGATGCCAATTTATTCGCTAAGTTTCATGGTTTAAAAGGTTCACAAGAGAAGCTAATTTGTTGGTTAGTTGAAAATCATCTGTTGATGTCTATCACCTCACAACGCATGGATATATACGATCCTGAAGTCGTGAATGCTTTTGCCAAAAAAGTAGGCACCTTAACCCGTTTAGACGCTCTTTATTGTCTGACCATTGCCGATATTCAGGCAACCAATGATGATCTGTGGAATGACTGGAAAGCATCATTATTAAAAGATTTGTATTTTGTTACTCGTAAAGCACTGCGCAATGGCTTTGAAAATATTCTGCAATTGCGTACTTTAGTGCGAGAACACAAACAAGAAGCACTGAATTTATTAGCCGCCGATGACGATAGCAGTGACGAGATCAAAAAATTATGGCGTCGCTTACCCATCGCCTTTTTCAGTAATGCCGAGGCAGATGATATCGCCAGATATACCCAAGCGATGATTAACCACGATCTTACGCCTGTAACAGACAATCAATACAACACCTTGATTTTACTTGATGATGTTGTTGTAAAGGGTTGCAGCGACGTGTTCGTTTACACTAAAGACCGACACGGGTTATTTGTTAAACTATTCAATACTTTAGCGACGTTACGCATTTCGGTAAAACAAGCACAAATTGCCCGTACTAAAGACGGTTATGTAGTTGAGTCATTTAAAATACTCGATTTTGATGAAAAACCCATTACCAGCGCTCAGCGTCGAGCACAGGTCATCGACAAGTTACATCAAGTGCTGGATAAAGGCGTTATTTTACAAAAAAAACGCCAGTCTAGACGGAATCAAAGTTTTGATAACCAACCCAATATCGAATTTTTGCATTCACGTAAATCGACCCGTAGCTTAGTCAATGTGTCAGCATTAGACACCAGTGAATTTATGGAACAAATTGCAAGTGCTTTCAGAGAATTGGATTTGAATATTCATTCGGCTACCATCAGTACGGTCGGTGAGCGGGCAGACAATGTGTTTTTATTATCCAATAAAGACGATCAGCAATTAACCCCAGAAGAACAGCAGCAATTAACGGCGACGTTAATGCAAGCCATCACCACAGACGAATAACGGCCTTAATCCGTCAGTGATTTTTGTTATAAAACAGCCATGTGTGAATTAATCACCGTGGCTGTTTTATTTCACCACTAAGCAGACTTTGAGCAAACTGATGACTATGCGATAATCATGTCCATCAACTGTCGTTAATTAGGTCATCATGTCACAAGCCTTTAGTTATACTGCTGAATATGTATTAGACAAGTCGTACTTTGAAGAATGCTATCAGCAATCAATTAATCCCAGCACCTCACCTAAACGATTTATTAAAACCACAATCTTTGCGCTTGTTGGTTTGGCGATTTTAATGCTCGACTCTATAAGCCCTACATCAATGAGTACTAAAGAAACCTACTATTTAGGCTACTTTTTCATTGGCTTGGCCGTGGTAGAATTTTTGAGTATTCGCTTTAATAAAACCTGGTGGTTATGGCGTCAAATGATGAGTAAAGCAGCTGGTGAGCATGTCAATCTAACAATAGATGATACCGGTATCAGTAGCCAGTCACTTCATGTTAATCAACATATTTTATGGACTGATATTTATCGAATTACTGAAACCGAGGCTGGTTTGCTCATTAAACTGAAAAAAAATACCACTTACTTATCTAAACGCTGTTTAGATAAAAGCGCCATCGACTTTATCAATCAGAAACAATAACTAAACCAATTTAAAACAACAACTTGAGATAATAGTTAAAACGATAACTTAAACAATACCTCAGAAAAATAATGCCTAGGCTAATGCATTCGCAACACGTAGGCGAATGTCACCAAGTAACTCATCTTCAAACCATGGGTTACGACTAAGCCAAATATTATTGCGCGGACTGGGATGCGGGAGAGGGATATAACGAGGCCCGAACCTGCGCCATTGCTGAACCGTTTCGGTTAATGTTTTCGGCTTATCGGTTAAATAATACTGTTGTGCATACTGCCCCACCAACAACACCAACTCTACGTTAACTAACTGCAGTAGCAATAAACCATGCCATTTAGGCGCACACTCTGGCCGAGGGGGTAAATCGCCAGACTTTCCTTTACCAGAACCGACATAACTGCCCGGATAACAAAAGCCCATCGGCATAATAGCGATCTGTTTAGCATCGTAAAAAACGTCTTTCGTAACCCCTAACCACTGTCTTAATCGGTCGCCACTGGCGTCATCAAATGGCACACCCGACAAATGTACTTTACGCCCAGGAGCCTGACCGATAATCAGCACTTTTGCTTGCGGATCAATTTGCACCACAGGGCGAACACCATGAACTAGACTTGATGCACAAAGCTGACAATTTTTCACTTGGGTGAGTAACGAAATCATATCCTATGCCTTACTTTTCAAAAAATCGCTTAAATCACTATATCCAACGGAACTAAGCTGCAGTAGTATTTGTCAAAATAACAAAGTTCTCCCAAGAAGGAACAACCATGCAACATTCACGTTTAGCCCGTACAACTTTAGCTGCTATGTTAATTAGCGGTACAGCGATAAGTTTTAGCGCTGCAGCACTTCCCCAAGCACCCGTTAACGATGTGGTTTCATTAAAAGAGGCCTGCCAACAAATTGCACTTGAAGATCAACTCCCTGAAACTGAAGTCGGCGCATTTTTGCTTGATTGCGTTAACGACCAATTAACCGAAATGGGCTACGAGCGAGTTGCCAGCCTAGACTAATACGATACTAAGCTGATACTAAGCTGATACTAAGCTGATACTAAGCCTAGATTACCCTCATGATTAAAAGTATCAACTACTCCCAATAAAAAACGCCGTTAAGGCGTTTTTTATTGAGTAAATATCATTTTAGTTAAACAAGCTTAAAACGCTTGGCAAAATATCCCTATCGACGCACCAATAGCCACAAACCATGATAACGACCGCATAGTGCCGTAATTCAATAAATACAATGCGTGGTAAACCACTCTAGCAACCACATGTACTATGGCAAGCAACGCCACCACATCGGTTACATTGTTGGTGACCAATGCTGTTAAAACTGCAATACCAAACACGATTAACGATTCAAATGCATTTTGATGCCCTGCTAATGCCCGCGCCCCAAAACCGGTTAATTGAGCTTGCTGCGCTCTTGGATGGTCATTGTCATATCGGCCCAATTTAGCCATTGCCATCGCTAATGGAACTTTTGCCGCATACGGCAACAGCATGGCAATCAATAAACATATCAGTATCGTCTGCATAATCTATCCTTAGTTATTAATATTCTTATTATGTGTTAGCTGTGCATTAGTTGTATTAGTCGCGATTGAACCAGTTGTGTTAACCATTAGTGTAATGAGAACAAAATAACATAATCAACAGACTTTAATAACAACCTAATTCATATAATGCTTAAGCACTCATCTGAAAAATTATAATTTATTGTTTCACCATATAAATCAATCACAAGTTAACACATCAACAACATTTTAGTGACTAGTCTACATGTTAACGTGAAAGATATTGAGTCACTTCACGGTCAATACTAATAACTCCTAACAAGTGTGATAGCTGCAGCAAATCAATCTTGTGACGAGCAACAACAAGAAGCAGTAAAAATAATAATCAACATTGTAAGGAATACATAATGAATACCAAAGTACAAACTAGCCTAACAGGCGCAGCATTAGCATTGGCAATGGCAAGCTTATCAGGTCAGGCAATGGCCGCTGAAACAAGCACAGCACCTTTAGCTGCAGGCGAAACAGATTTAGTCCATTGTTACGGCGTTAACACCTGCAAAGGCCATAATGATTGTAAAACAGCCGACAATGCCTGTGGCGGTCAAGCAAGCTGTAAAGGGACTGGTTTTGTTGGCATGCCTTCAAAAGCCTGTGCTGATGTAGGCGGCACGCAAAAAGATGATTGGGTTGGTAAAGTCACTAAAGCAGACCTAGTACATTGTTACGGCGTTAACGTTTGTAAAGGTCATAACGACTGTAAAGGTGCCGATAATGCTTGTGGCGGTATGGCAAGCTGTAAAGGTACTGGTTTTGTTAGCACTACAGCAAAATCATGTGGCGACATTGGCGGTAAAGCGAGCTAAATCGGTTTAGTCTGATGGCTCTGTCCCGTATTATCCTTTCAGGGCCATCAACTTTCTTCATACTAGACAACCCAATATTAGCCCCACTCAAGTTAGAAATATTTGCATTAAAATAGGATTCACCATGCCAGATACGCGCATTACAGAAGACTTTCTCGGATTTGGCTTAGGTTTACGTACCGACCATTTCGAATACATTTTGCAACACCAGCCTGACATTGACTGGTTTGAAGTGCTATCTGAAAACTACTTAGTCGCTGGCGGTAAACCCCGATATTATCTTGAAGCGATTGCCGAACAATATCCTGTAGTAATGCATGGCGTATCGATGTCGATAGGCAGTACCGATCCATTAGACATGGATTACCTAAAAGCCCTTAAAAAACTCAGTAACGACATTCAACCGAAATGGATATCCGATCATATTTGCTGGACCTCAATTCACGGTGTCAACAGTCACGATTTACTGCCACTGCCTTATACCGAAGAAACTGTTAATCATGTTGCGCAGCGAGTTAGGCAAGTACAAGACGTACTGGGTCGTAGAATTTTACTGGAAAACGTCTCAAGCTATTTGTCTTACCAAGACTCGACCATGGATGAATGGGATTTTTTAAGCCAGGTAGCTGAAGCGGCAGATTGCTTAGTGTTACTCGACATTAATAATATTTATGTTAGCGCCCGCAATCATCATTTTAATCCGCTCGATTACCTTAAGAAAATAGACCCACGCCGGGTACAACAGTTTCATTTAGCCGGCCACAGCGATTTTGGTGATTATGTTATTGATACTCATGACCACGATATTCCGCCGTCAGTGTGGACACTTTACCAAGCTGCACTAGAGCGCTTTGGCGCTGTTAGCACCATGATTGAGCGCGACGCTAATATTCCCGAGTTCCCAGCGTTATATAATGAATTACTTGAAGCTAAACACATTGCTCAGTTAACGTTACCCGACGACCCTGCCCTAGCACGCTCACAATTTGGGACTCGTTCACTTGATGGCTTAAATAAGCGGTTCAACACTAATCATGCTTCACCGCAAAAAGTCAGGGCATAGACATGAGTCGATTAGCTGAAATTCAACAACAATTTATGCAGTATTTACTTTCTGATCAATCTGATGATAATTACGGCCAAATTAAGTCAGTGATCAAAGCTGCCATATCTGAGCAAAAGGGGATCCGCGCCGATGATCGCCTACAAATTTATGCCAACGCTTACCGGATTCGATTAACAGAAACCATTGAAACCGACCACCAGCTTCTGGGTGTGTATTTGGGTGACGATTTATTCGATAAAATGGCGGCCGAATATACCCGTAAACACCCATCAAACAATAAATCATTACGTCAGTTTTGCGATGCGCTACCGGAGTTTTTACAGCAAGATGCTTTTTTTAAGCAGCATCCGATTATCGCCGATTTAGCCCGATTCGAGCGCCGTTTACTCAATGCTTTTGACGCTGCTGACTGTGCCCGTGCAAGCTTTAGTGACTTACAGGCCATTTCACCAGAATTGTGGCCCAATTGCTGTTTACGCTTTCATCCCAGTGTACAAATATTCACTTGTAACAGTAATGCAGTCGAAGCTTGGCAAGCCTTGAAAATAGATACCACACCTCCCGCACCAGACTATGAGTCGCCTAGAGCGTGGTTATTATGGCGGGGAGAGTCTCGCTTAACCGAGTTTGTGTCATTATCGACAGAGCAACATGCGCTGTTACTGGGGTTTATTCAGGGCAACAACTTTGCCGACCAGTGCGAAAAAATGTTGCAATGGCACGACGAGCAATCTGCACCAATGATGGTACTGCAAACCATGCAAACCTGGTTTCAACGCGGCTTAATTCGAGCGGTAGTGAGTAAGTAGCTAATTTACGTTAACTCATTTCTGGACAAAGCTTGATAACTGCCTACCTTCTCGTCGTCCCGGCAGTGCTTTTGAGACGGGAAGACGATTAAATTACCCTGCGTAAGTTGACAACTTACTACCTTAATCTGGTGTGGGCGAAGCGCCACGACGTTAGTGGCCGTAGGCCATATTTGAAAAACGCTTTAAGGCTTCAACTCTTTTTTGGAAAATATAACTCAAAACTATCAGACTTTATTCATCATTAGTCAGTGTTAACCCTGCTGAACAGGCAACCAGAATTTTACGCTTAAACCGCCTTCAGGGCGGTTTTGCATGCTAATTCGGCCACCATGAGCTTCTATTATTTCGCGGCATAATGGCAAACCAATCCCTGTACCAGATTGTTTTGTCGAGTAAAACGGTAACAAGGCTTGCGACAATACCTCGCTAGACATCCCGCTACCTTGGTCATCTACTTTAATTAATAACCCGTTAACTGGATGCGTTATTTCCTCAAACGTTATCGACACAGTGTCAGCCACCGCGCCAGACTCGTGGGCGTTTTTAAGCAGATTAATAAAGACTTGTTCTAATTGCACCGCATCAAGCTTAATTGGATTAACCGGTAAAGGAGATAACAGATTAAATGGGTATTGCTGTGCTAACTGCTGGGTCATCTTAGCCCAATCAATCAGTTGCCTTTGAGGCTGAGGTAATTTGGCAAACTGAGCATAATGGGAAATGAATTGGCTCAGGTGTGTAGTGCGATTTTCGATAGTATCAAAAATCAATTGCAGCTTACTATTGTCTAAATGTTGAGTTAAAAACTTACCTGAGTTGACCATAGAAGCAATGGGCGCGACCGAGTTATTCAGCTCGTGGCTGATAATTCGAATCACCTTTTTCCACACAGCCACTTCTTGGCGGTTAAGTTCTTTGGTGAGTTGTTTAAGCAAAATTAAATGGTGCTGCTGATTGTTTTGAGTAAAACGTCCCCGAGAAATATGCCAGGTTTCAACATCGCTACTATCGGCGTTACTATTAGCGTTATGATCGCCGTTACTATCAACATCACCCGACACGCCATCGCGACTGCTCATCGAAAACAGCCCTTCTTGCTCACTGTTTAATGCTGTTTTAAGCGCATCTGGCAGCATGACGACGAGTTCCGGTAACAACATGCCTTCTACTTTGACACCCTGATTAAACAAATGCCTTGCGGCGCCATTGGCGTAAATGACTCGCTGGGAATCATCGATTAATAACATGACATTAGGTGAGTTCTGAATCACCTTATCGAGCATTAACTCGCGCTGATAAATAAACTGCCTCTCACTACGCAACTTTGCTGATGCTTGGTTATATAAACTCACTAATTTATCAAGCTGTGGCTCGCCGTAGGGATGCAACGACACACTAAAGTCATTATCTTTAAAGTTAAGTAGACCGATTTCTAATGCTCGTAAACTGTCACTCAATCTGCGAGTTAGCCACATGCTGCAAAAATAACACACCGACAGCATGACAATAATAGCCAACCATAGGCTGCCATCACCTAATATAAACCACACTAAAGCGCCTGATACTGCCCCTAAAAGGCAGCTCAACATGTTACTGAGCAGCAATTTAGTGCGCAGTGATAACATCATTATTTAGTCACCTTAAGGCCGTATTTCTCCATACGGCGATAAAGGGCTTGCCTACTTAAACCAAAGGATTTTGCTACTCTGGCAATGACGCCATTATATTGCGCTAAAGCGTCTTCTAGCTGTTGCTTATCGGGTTCGCAAATCGACTGAGTATCATCAATGCCCTGATCTTGTTGGCCAAGATGATGTTCAACAACAAGCGCATGCTGGGTAGCTGCGCCGCCATTAGCTATCGCCATCAAGCCAAAGTCATCAATCGTTAATTGTGGTGACTTGGCTAACAGCGCCGCCCTTTTGCAGGCATTTTCTAATTCACGCACATTACCCGACCAACTATGATTAATTAACGCCTGCTGGGTCGACTTATCAAGGCTAAAATTGGCACCAATAAAGTGTTTCACTAACGGTAAAATATCGTCCTGGCGTTGATTCAATGGTGATATGGCTAGCTCAATGACATTTAAGCGATAAAATAAATCTTCACGAAAACGCCCATGAGCAATGTCGTCGGCTAAATCCGCGTTGGTAGCACTAATTACTCGCACATTCACTTTGCGGGTTTGATGACTGCCTAAACGTTCAAACTCACCGGTTTGTAATACCCGTAATAACTTTACTTGGCCAGATAATGGCAAATTACCAATTTCATCTAAAAATAACGTGCCACCATCGGCAGCTTCAAAACGGCCCATACGGGTTTTATTGGCGCCAGTAAAAGCGCCCGCTTCAGCGCCAAACAGTTCCGCCTCTAATAAATCCATTGGTAAAGCACCAATGTTAACCTTAATAAACGGTTTGTCTTTTAGTGGCGAATTAGCCTGTAAAATATCGGCTATTTTGTCTTTGCCCGCACCATTTGGGCCAGTGATCATCACCGACACATCGGATCGCGCAACTTGCAAAGCCAAATCAACACAGCGCTGCATTGCACCACTACCGAAAATTAGGCCACATAAATCGGCGCCGTTAATGGCCGACATCCGTTCACTGTCTATCCGGGTTAATTGGCTATTTTGCTGAGACAGTCGATAAATTGATAATAGGTTACTAATACTATTGAGCAGCTTAGCGTCATCCCACGGTTTACCCATGTAATCAGCTGCCCCCGCTTTAACCAACTCGACAGCGGTTTCTAATTGGGTCCACGCGGTCATTAAAATAATCGGTAAATTAGGCTGTAACTGACGCAATGCGTAAAACAGTTGCTTGCCTTCTTCACCCGAGGTGGTGTCGCGGCTAAAGTTCATATCCTGAATGACTAAGCTGATCTCTTTATTAGTCACAATCTCAATAGCCGCATCTGGTGAGTGACAAAAAATAGCTTGATAGCCATGCAGCTCAATCATTAGCGCAAGCGCTTGGCAAATGGCATGATTGTCATCAACAATTAAAATATTATCCATTACGATGATGTTGTTCTCATTGAGTTATATCCAAATATCTGTATTTATTAGTCACGTTTATAAGCCTAGCACGCTAGGGCAAAATTCAATACATTAGCAATGACTGTCTCGCATAGAGTCTCAAGCTGAGTACCAAGCTGAGTACCAAGCTGAGCCTCTAACGGTATGCGGTCTACACGCTGCGCGTTGCCATAGCAGGTGAAATATTAGCCGCCTTAGCAGCTGGCACTATTACCGCTAGTGTAGTTACAACCAGCAAACCAATAACAGATACAATCGGATAAATCACTGGCACCATAGGCAAGCTATACAGTGACATTAATTGCTGCCCAAGTACTAACGATAGCATGCCACCGATGACCCCACCGACAATACAAATTAGGTAATTTTCCACCATAAAGTATTCAATAATGTCACGCTTTCGTGCACCCAGCGCGCGGCGAGTGCCTATTTGTTTGGTGCGGCGTTGAATATTAAACATCACCATACCGGTTAATCCCAACGCTGTAATTAATAACAATAACACCACCATAATACTTAACACTGTCGCCATTAAACGGTGGTTACTGTAAGTTAAATTTTTAATCGTGGTGAGGGTTTGGAAGTTCTCCACTACACGGTTTGGGTTTTCTGCATGCAAGGCTTTGCTAATGGCTTCTTCTAACGCTGGAATATGTTCAGGTAATGCCCGCACCATGTATGATTTATTACTGCTACTGCCACCAAAATCGATATTCTGGATCACGCTGTATTCAAAGTTTTCGTGGTCAACCCAAGCACCTTGCAGCTTATCCACTATGCCTATAATGGTCACGGCTTGCTCACCTTGATACATGGTTTTACCTAAAGGTGACTCATCGCCCCAAAAGGCTTTGGCTAACGGTTGCGACACTAACGCCATCATGCCGCTGTCATCTAAGCTGGTATTAATTTCATCGGCGGTAAAATTTCGCCCGGCAATTAACTTCGCTCCCATCACATTGAGTAAGTGCTCATTACCCAAATAAAAGGCAAACCCAGGGGTGCTTTTAGCGGTATCGGCATCTGGGCCGTCAACATAGCGATCCATCCATCCGCTGCCGCTTAACGGCAACATATTGCTATAACTAGCATCAATTACATTGGGCAGCGAACGCAAAATTTGTTGGTCAACTTGGTTTTGTTTCATGTTGTCGATAGCAGGATCGAAATTATACAGGTTAAAGGTCAGGATCTGATCTTCGGCATAGCCAGATTCTCGCTGCATTAGCGACAAACGTTCGTTAATAATAAAGCTCGCATTGGCGACTATCGCAACCGACAAAATAATCTGCAATAGCAATAAAACCGGCGCACTTTTACTGCGCATTAAACTGGATAAAATCGGTTTGATATGTAACATGGTGATGTCCTTTCTTAAGCTTAACTGGAGTTATTGGGCTTTTAAATACACACTGGGTTTAGTGCGGCACACCACCCAAGCAGGGTAAACCCCAGCCAATACCGCGGTAGAGATAGCAATTAACGGCGTGATAATCCACATACTGGCATCAAGCCCAGTAACACTTTGGTCCATTGAAAAATAGCTATGCAACGCCGTTAACGACCCCCAAGCCCATAACAAACCCACTACACCACCGATAAAACCAATCATACCCACTTCGACCATATACTGACTAAAAATCTGTCCACGACTGGCACCAATAGCACGACGAACACCCACCTCTGGCGCACGCTTTAAAAACTTGGTTAGCAACAGCCCGAGAATATTCACCAAGCACACGCTTAAAAACAGCAAGCTTAAACCGACTAGTATTTTGTTATCTTTGGGCACCACATCGTTATCTTCAAGCCATTTCGCGATGTCGCTAATTTGCACTGACTCGCTAGGAATTTTAGCGGTATCAGTAAAGCGGCCGAGCGCTCTTTGCTGCTCAACATAACGCGTTAACCAGCCTAAAAAGCTTTGTTTCTGCTCATCGGTGTTCAGTTCAGTCCAAAATTGAATCCATACTTTTTCTGACGCTAAGCGGTCGCTGTATGTGATCATGGGTTCGAACTTCCAACCGCTAGTGTTACCCCATACATCAAATTCTTCTTGGCCTGTTAACGAGAACGGAATGAATATCTCTTCAGCATCATTAAACGCACCATTAAGTGGGTCATAGTATTTAGGTTGCGGATTCCAGTCATCAATCACCCCAACAATTTGATAAGGTTTACGGTCTAAAAAAAGTGTTTTACCTACGCTGTTTTTACCTTCAAAAAAGCGTAAATTTAATTTTTGACTAATCACCACTTGGTAAGCTGGGCGTAAATCAACACTGGCATCCCAGTAACTGCCATAAATAAAGGGTACCGAAAAAATCCTAAAAAAGTCTCTGTCGGTTAACCGAACGCTGTTCAACACGGGTTCAATTTTAGGATTGTCAGATTGTAATGCTAAGCCAGTTCGATAAGTCGCTGCTTTGAGGCTTAATTCTTTGTTGTTGCGTAAGTTCATCGCATCCATATAGGTGATGCTTGGAATAAACTCATCCCAGGTATCCAAGCCTTGGCTCCACAACTGTACTGAATTAATCACCTCACTGCGATCGCCCGCCGGATTATAAGACATAGTTTTATAGACATTGAGCGTAGTGATAGTAATGCCGATACCAATCGAAATCGCTAATACCATCAACATCGATAACATCGGCGTTTTACGGATACTTCGCCACGCTAAATCACAATAGTAAAAAAACATAGTGTTCCCCTTAGCGAGTGCCGGTAGCAGCTGGTTGGTACATCGAAAAATCACATACTTGACCATCAACAATTTGAATATTGCGCTGGGCACGACGCGCAAGCTCTGAGTCATGGGTCACCATAATAATGGTGGTGCCTTGTTGATTGATATTTTCAAGTAATTCCATCACCTGGCGCGCCATTAAGCTGTCTAAATTACCGGTTGGTTCATCGGCTAATAAAAACCGTGGTTCGCCTGCTAATGCACGCGCAATAGCGACACGTTGTTGTTGTCCGCCAGACAATTGCGTCGGTAAGTGTTTCATCCGCGCACCTAAGCCTACTTGTTCTAATGCCGATTCTACTCGGCGCTTACGCTCACTGGCATTCATACCGCGATAACGCAGCGGCACTTCAACATTTTCGGCCAGATTAAGATCGGGAATAAGGTTGAACCCCTGAAAGATAAAGCCAATTTTTTCATTACGGACTTTAGCGCTTTTGTTGTCACTTAAATTCGACACATTAACGCCATCAAGGCTGAACTCGCCAGAGCTAAAGCCTTCGAGCAAACCCGCAATATTCAAAAAGGTGGTTTTACCTGAACCAGACGGGCCTGTCACCGCAACAAACTCACCTTCTTTCACTTCAAGGTTAAAGTCGCGTAGCGCATGGGTTTCAACTAAGTCAGTTTTGAATACTTTACTGATATTTTTCATGGATAACATAATGGCTTCCTTGGTTAATTCGGTTGTCGCATCCCAGCGCCTAGGGCTGATAATGTCAATCTTGCAAATCTGAATACGGCTTTGTTAAATACTTTTGTTTTTAATGCTATTGGCGTCAGCGCCGTTAGTATTAGTCATGGCTAAAACAGCAGCTTAATCTTGACCATGTCGCTAATATCAATATGCAAACTAACGGTAGGACTAATATCTCTTAATCGATTCGAAACCTGGCTACTCATGTCAATTAATTGCAAACTAACCGACAACCAATCTGTTTGATTATCAATGCGGTAACTCACTGCCATCGCTAGAATAAATAAAGCACCTAGCGCGATAAGCTGTCTACGTTGAATAAAAGTCATAGAATGTCCTTACTCAGTTGAGTGTTTAGTTATTTGATTCGTTATTGATTTAGCTATCGACTTAATTATCAACTTAACTATCGGATTTGAATTGTTGGATCATTTTTAAAGGTTTCGGTACCGGATATCACCCATACATCACCCTCTTCACCGCCTTCAAGCACTTCAACTTGGCTCATACTGCGTGCGCCCAATTTAACGACTTTCTTATGAGCAACTGCGTCACTCACTTGATACGCCACTTCGCCGCCCATATTGAGAAAATCACCGCGTTTAACTATCAACACATTGGGTCTGTTTTCCAGTAAGACTCGGGCAGACAAACGCTGATTTTGGCGTAACGATAAAGTGTTACTGTCAGCAAAACGCACTCGGGCGGTCACTTCACGATTACGGACTTCGGGTGAAATTGACGACAATTGGCCAACCACATTCACGTTGCCAAAACTCAACTCGACATCCATCCCTAATCCCAGCTCATCGGCATAAGACTCTGGCACGGCTAACTCGGCTTCAAAGGCACTTAAATCGACCACAGTTAATATTGGCTGACTGGCGGCAATACGGGCTTTTTGCTCCACCAGCCAGTTACCAATAATGCCGCTAACCGGAGCAATAATACTCAAGGCGTTGGCTTGACGAGTTAACTCCCTCACTACTAGCGCTTGACGTTGTACTTCAAGGGTACGGTTTTTAATTTCAAAACTGAGGGTATCGCGCATAAGCTCGACTTCTTGCTGGGCATGCTTATGTAATAATTTGGCTTTGTGTAAATCATCTTTGCTTTTTTCAAAATCGATTTTGCTGATCAAACTCGACTCAATCAATTGATCACCACGACGACTTTCACGATCTGCGGCTTCTAAATCGACTTTCGCCATGTCTAAAATCTGGCTAACACGCAATTGCTCGCGGCGGGCATCTAACTTGGCACGCTCTAAACTGCCCTGCATGCCTTCAAGCATCGACTGCTGTTGTTGCAATTCACTTTGTAAACGCGGGCTTTCAATCTTGGCCACCACTTGCCCCAGCTCAACTTCATCACCAGGTTGACTTAATAGCGTCACCACACCTTCTTCCGTGCTATATAAAATGGGCGCATTGGCCGCCACAATTTTACCGGTAGTGGCAATATCACGCACCAACGTGCCACGGGTTAAGGTTGCCAAACGTAAATCTGCACCATCAACCGAACGTTGATTACTGTCATGACTTAAACTCGCCCACACCAACGCGCTCATCAAAATTGCACCGCAACCTATCATCAAGGGTAAGCGCAATTTACGGCCTAACTTAGGCGCAATAACAGTATCTTGGCTACTTGTGTCTTTAATCATCTCAGGTCCTTAGGTAACGCGCTGACCGCACCCACCTCTTCACATTTATACCAAGATAAAGCACAAGCCATGCCAATAGTTTTTTATTGTTATTTTTCATAATGATAAGGATTTATAAAGATAACCGAACACCCTAAAAGTGTCCGCGGACAGCGTTGAAAACTGTCCGGTCATTGAGAAAGTGTCCGAGCGGACACTTATGGTTTGCTTTGTACTTATGGCCTACGGCCACTAACGTCGTGGCGCTTCGCCCACACCAGACCGAGAGGAAACCAACGGCTGTTCCCTCTTGGAACTCCCAGCCGCCACATCAAAATTATCTGAAAAGCGATAATTTCGCGACGTGGTTGAATCTAGCTTTTAACTTCGTCTGAGTATTCTTCGGCCTTATTCGAAAATGCTAACGCTTCCGATGGGGCGTCCCTTCCCCTCGAAAGCTAGCTGGCCGTCCATGGCCAGCTCACGCTATTTTCTTCAACGGCCTCAAGTTCAGAGTTGAATTTGGACATTTCTAACCTAGGCATCTAACTAATTTAGGTACGAAAATTGGTTAGAGCAAAATAAAAATGGGTATCTTAGTTATTCTAAATGTGCAGATGATTAAGCGAGACGCCGCGAGCACATCCATGTGGGCTTAACCAAAACATCCCTGTTTTGGATACTCGCTAACTCATCTACACCAGTAATTTAATTCTCTTCGATATAGCCTTTTGTGTATCTAGTAGTAAGACTTAAACAAAAATTAAAACTATTTCAGCTAGTTAAGTAAAGCGAGGATGTTGATAACCGGGGGATGTTTCCTTTTCATCATGACGTAAATTAAACAGCAATATTTTCAAAAACTTATGTTTTGCAGAAATTTAAACCATGAATGACTATGAATGATCTTTTTGGCTGGCTTGTATTTTATTTAACTCTTGAGACAAAACACTTTCCATTGTGTCGTGTTGCGGTAGTTGTTTTTCAAGTATATCAACTAGTTCATTATATTTAGGTGAAGCACCAAGTTGTGGCAACAATATCGTTAAAATAACTAAGGGAATAGCCAAATAGGCAAACTGTTCTTCAGGTAAAACGCCAAACAACATGGCGATTAAAAGGCCAACTAATATCGCAAATAACACTGGCTGGAACAGTTTACTTTTGTTTCGTGATTTCATGGCAGCTTTAACAACTGCAACTTCTTTTTGAGTCATATCCATTATAAAATATCCATAAAAAATAATGTTTTAGTATTTATTCGTAACACGGTTTGCAAAGCATAAATCACTTGCTGGACTTGGTCGATACCATATATACATTTTAGGTAACTTTTACTTAACATGATGCTGTAAGCATTTTCTTCAACAGATCCAAGTTCAAGGTTGAATTTATACATTTGTAAGCTGATGCGAACTCGTTTTTTAGACAAACGTTGGTTTAAGATATGGCCTGCGGCCACTAACGCTTAAGATCGCAAGGTTCCACCCTGCACGGGCCAAAAGGGGATCAACATCAAACCCTGCCTCGGCCCATTTTGCAATAAAGAGTGAAAATGCTAACGCTTCCGATGGGGCGTCCCTTCCCCTCGAAAGCTAGCTGGCTCTGATAGGCAGGATGCCTGAATGCCTTGAAGCACATGGATGTGCGAGAAAGGCCATGGCCAGCTCACGTCATTTTCTTCAACGTCCTCAAGTTAAAAGTTGAATCAAACCCATTACAAGCAAGGCATATAACGTACTTATGGACAAAGGTGTGCTTGAGGTATTGATTAAATCAGCTGACTTGGTATTGGTTTAGCTTGATATATAACTTAGCTTCATTTAAACATATTGCCTGCAGCATGCTGATGTGCTGATGATTAAGCGAGACGCCACGAGCACATACCTGTGGGCTTAACCAAAACATCACTATTTTGGATACTCGCTAACTCATCTACATCTGTAATTTGACTAAACTTCATGGCCGTCTGGAGGTAAGGCTAATACGGATGATCAGCACATATTGGGGAAATAAGTGATAACTATTAGGTATCCATTATAGTGCATATGTTATTTTTTTGCTTTTCAACACTTAAAAAAGCCTCTCCGACTTCTTTGACATAATTCTCAATTATTTTCATAAACAATAAGGAATCTTTGTAATCCAAACCACTATTTTCATCTTCAATATAAGAACTTAAAAAGGTAGTTGTAACTTGAGCTAGGCTGATAGCCGTAAAGTGAGCAGGCTCAGTTAATCCCGAGTTTGATTGACCACAAAGCAACATGTCTTGATTTGCCTCATTCATTGCATATAACGAAGCCATTTCGTAATAATCGGAATGAATATTACGACTCGCAAGCTTGTAATTATGAGACCATTTATCTAGCTCTACAAACTCACGTAACTTATCTATTTTCTTAAATCCTGTATGCTTCCGAGCCCAATGCCATCCGGAGTCACCATTAGTAATTTCTTTTTTTAGATCAGAGTACTTTTTAGCTTCTTCATCCGAGAAAGTTTCTTTTCCCATCGCTTCTGCAGTTTTTCTGTGTTCTTCAATTATTTCTGCGGTCTGAACCATACCATGTTTAATATAATCAACTGCAGCTTCTCTACCACATTTTTTGATTACAAGGCACGTCACTACTATCTCATATAGCGTCCGCCAACGTGCTAACGCTGCATCAGGATATCCACCTTCTAAAAGATGAATTATCTCTCCAGATATTCTGCATGCGTGAGCATGTTGTCGCATGAGAACACCAACTAGCTCGTCATTTTCGTATCTTGGTAATTGTAGGAATTGCTGTTGAAAATTGATTCCAGCTTGCAGGCATGTTTCTCTTAAAGCATGTAACTTGGTAAAACCAACATCCCATCTTTTGCGATTTCTTTTCGTAAATGCGTCATGTTCTGAGATAACACGTTTGATATTACTTTGCTCTTGCTCTTTGGTATCTTCAATCAACATTTTAGATGACAAATCGATGACAGATTCGTAATCTGGACTAGCTCCATTTTCACGGAGTTTTGCTTCAACAAGCACTAACAATTCCTCGAACAATAGTTACTCCAAACTTTATAGAATACCAACGTTTTAGTATTTGTGTGCTGTGCTCTTTGCAACAGCATAAATCGCTTGTTGGACTTGGCCGATGCCACATCCATATTAATCGGTAATTAGTTATCTAGCTTAAGATGCTATAGGAATTTGCTTTTTAACGGTAGTGTTTTCATACCTTAATTAGACTAATCACTTGTTATAATTACATCTTTAAAGGTGTAATTAGGCCAATTCCCAGGATTCAATACTTTGAGGTGGTTGAAGAAAATAGCGTGAGCCTGACAGGACGTCTGGCTAGCTTTCGCGGTACAGGATGTACCATCGGAAGCGTTAGCATTTTCGAATAAGGCCGAAGAAGATTTCAAACGAAGTCAAAAGCTGGATCAATCCCCATGGCGACCTTTTCGCTGTTTGAAAATGTTGCGGGGCGGCTGGGAGTTCCAAGAGGGAACAGCCGTTGGTTTCCTCTTGGTCTGGTGTGGGTGAAGCGCCACGACGT
>NZ_JACJFI010000490.1 GCF_014164505.1 Shewanella sp. SG41-4
GATTACCTGTTCATTTAATTGGTGGAGTAGATGTGGCGGCGGAATTAGATGCTAAACGCGCTATCCGCCAAGGTGCAGAACTTGCAATGAGTATTTAATTGTCACAGACGTCTGGCTTGAAATAACGTTCACAATTTGCGTTGTTTCGGCCTCTGATATGCCAATAAAAAAAGCCTTCTGTAATGCAGAAGGCTTTTTAGTATACAAATTAAATCATTCAGGGCGTTAACGTCTGACTTAATTTAACTGTGTTAAGGACGCAGTTTTAGGACGTTATCAATATCTTCAGCACAATGGCGTTCTGGAACTTGTTCCCATTCCTCGCCCCAAGAGCGATTGATGATACGACCACGTTGAACCCCTTTACGAGTCTCAAGCAATTTAGCCCAACGAACAACATTAGTATACGTCTCTACTTCTAGGAACTCGGCTGCATCATATAAATTGCCCAAGACTAAGTTGCCATACCAGGGCCAAATGGCAATGTCTGCAATGCTATATTCTTCACCAGCAATATAGGTATTTTTTGCCAGTTGTTTATCTAACACGTCTAATTGACGTTTAACTTCCATAGCAAAGCGGTTAATAGGATATTCCTGTTTTTCATCGGCATAAGCATAGAAATGACCGAAACCGCCACCAAGGAACGGCGCTGAACCTTGGGCCCAGAACAACCAGTTAAATGTTTGCGTTCTCGCTATGCCATCTTTAGGGAGGAATTTGCCAAATTTCTCAGCTAAGTGAACCAAGATTGAAGCAGATTCAAATACATTTACATCTTCATCAGATGATTTATCCAATAAAGCAGGAATTTTTGAGTTTGGATTGACGGCAACGAATCCTGAAGAAAATTGATCTTTTTCCCCAATGTTAATCAGATAAGCATCGTATTCAGCTTCTTTAATGCCTAAGGCCAGTAGCTCTTCTAACAGAATAGTCACTTTTTGCCCGTTTGGTGTGCCAAGGGAGTAGAGTTGCAAAGAATGCTTGCCGACAGGTAGCTCTTTATCAAATCTTGCACCCGACTCAGGGCTATTAATATTCGCCCACTTATTAGCGCCATTGGTATTATTTTGCCAAACTTTAGGTGGGGTATATTGGTCAGTCATAGAATATCCTCGTACAACCTGTTAGCAGGTTAAGTAAATTGATAATGCGCTTAGCACAATGTGGTTAGTGTAGCGTGTAAAGTTTTAATGTATTAGCATCAACGCGTATGAGTTATGCTTTTATTGTTTAAATGCAGCATGTTAGTTATTTATTACAGACCATCTAGTTGTTCACTTAATTCGATTAAGTTACTGACCGTGATGTCAGGCTCAATCCCCCAAGGATCAAATATTTTTTTACTGTCTCTTTTGATCCAAGCCGTGTTTAGTCCGGCGGCTTTTGCACCAATGACATCCCATGGATTACTCGACACCATCCAACATTGATTTGGGGCAGATTGAGTGCGAGTCATTAAATATTGGTAAACGGCAGGGTTAGGCTTAAAAGTCTTCAGATCATCAACACTGATAACATCATGTAGTTGAGGTAATATGCGTGAATGTTGCATGAGTGTCCGAACCGCGGCTTCAGGTCCATTTGAAAACGCGGCGAGTGTATGCCCCTGATCGCGCAGTAATGCAAGCCCAGGAATGACATCCTCAAAGGCTGTTAGTTGACTAAATTTAGCCAGCAAATCTTGTTGTTCGCTGATTGAAAGTGTCACGTTGAAAACAGACAAACAATATTGTAGAGCTTGCTGAGTACAAACACCAAAATCTTCATATTGCTGCATTAAGCCACGACGAAAAGCATATTCGACTTTTTTATCGTGCCACAGTTGGCCAAATTCTTTTGCCTAGAATGATTTCAGTGCATTGACGCCACCAGAAGCTTCTGCTGGGAAAAACTTGAAGTGAGTGTATCCCAACTCCATACCCACCATGATCTCTGAAATACTTGCCACACCAGGAATCAATGGCACG
>NZ_JACJFI010000491.1 GCF_014164505.1 Shewanella sp. SG41-4
CTATCGAAGCTGAAATGGGCTACGGTGTTTGGTTACATGGCGAAGCTGTCTCTGCTGGTACCGTTCTAGCGGCTCAAACAGCATGTAAGCTAAATCTATTAGATGAGCAAAGTGTCGAGCGTATTTGCCGATTGATGCAAGCGTTTGATTTACCTATAACGGCTCCAGAGTCGATGGTTTTTGAACAGTTTATCAAACATATGCGTCGTGATAAAAAAGTGTTAGGTGGTAAAATCCGCTTAGTATTACCTACAGAAATAGGCAAAGCTGATGTCTTTAGTGATGTGAGTGAAGACTTATTGAAACAGGTTATTAGCTGCGTATAAATTATTCCGCATATAACTATGCTAGCTATAAATTATAGTGTGGTGAATCATTGACGACTCCAGGACTATTGTTACTCCCTACCCAAGAAGCGCTCATTCAGCGTTTACAGCATATTGCTAGTTATAGCGAACAGTTGTTGGTTATTTGTGGTGATAACGGTTCAGGAAAGTCGACACTGACGGCTGCATTAGCCAGTGAGCTAGATGACTACAATTCAGCATTGATCATTTGTCCTCAACACGCTGATAGCGCTGAAATTCGTCGAAAAATTCTGGTTCAATTAATCTCCGCGCCAATTTTTGATGATGAACGTCCTTTGATGGATACCGTACTGAGAATCCAATCTAGTTTAAAAAAACCATTACATATCATCATCGATGATGCCGATTTATTGCCTAAAGATATTTGGGCTGAGTGTATTCTGTTGAGCCAAATTCACTGTGCAGGTAAACCTGTTGCCGTCACCGTGACCGTTACCCCCAGTTTTTGGCATACGTTAGTGGCTGAGTTAACGGATGATACTCGTGCTAGATTACTCCCTGTGACAATTGAACCTTTATCAGTTCCCGAGCGCGATGGCCTCTATCAAAGCCTATTACTCCGGAGCCAGCAAACACCGTTTATTCCACGTGAAATTATTCATAAACAATTAGAAAAACAGCGGGGTACGCCAGCAGAGGTTGTTCAATTATTAGCATTAGCATTAGAAGAGCCACAAACAGAGCAATCTCCTTGGTCTCTGTCTGTTAAAATGATGATAGCTGCTTTCGCCATATTAACTGGTGTTGCGCTTTGGTGGGGTATTAGTACACAATTACCTGCACCGATTTCAGCGTCATTGTCACCAGTATTAACCGCAGAGCAATCCGCTGTTCGGGTAAAAGCAAGCCAATATGTTATTGGTTATGCTGATAGCACATTAAGTCTTTATTTTGCCCATAGACAATTGGCCTTAACTAAGTCGAGTGCCAATGAACAAGCACACTTACTCATTGAGCAGCAAATGATTGCTGATAGTTTGCTAGTGGAGCAAGGCGCGACTAACCTCACTGAAGAGGTTCCTGCGGATAACCATACTGACGTAGTAGTAAGCTCATCACTAAAAGGCTTATCGTTCCAAGGTAAGTTACCCAAAGCGCAAATTAACACGGTAAGTAAGCCGAACGATATTGTTGAGCGTGATAATACCCCGAATATTAAAGTGAAAGGTTTTACGCTGCAACTTGCTAGCGTGAATGACAAAGATTCACTAACACCTATTTTAGTTAAACTGGCACAAGAGCCGCAAGTTTATATAATGAGTTTCAAACAACGCCACGTTATATTGCTGGGTGATTTTGAAACCGCATCGGCAGCCACCTCAAAAGCTAAAAGCCTTCAGAAACAATATGGATTAGCAGCCCCCTGGGTGAGAAAGTGGGCAGACTTAAGTGATTACAAGCGACAAGATTAACAACTTCATATTCCGCAGCATCCAAGTCAATAGGATGAAAAATCAACTAATAAATCTACTTTACCCGATGATAATTGTCGTTAAACAGAGTACAATCATCAGCTTTAATTTTGCTGGCATAATTCCTATTCATGATAAAAAAGCATAGAGCCTTTCTAAAGTGGGCAGGCGGTAAATATAAGCTCGTTGATG
>NZ_JACJFI010000492.1 GCF_014164505.1 Shewanella sp. SG41-4
TATTTTTTTCCGTATAAGCAGTTGACTGATAAGGAGTGGAGTAGTGTTCTCGCTGAATATATTCCATTGTTTCTAGGGGCAAAAAATCGGTTAGATTATGAAAAAGTGGCGCTATCTTTAATGGGTGAGCTTAAGGATACGCATGCTAATTTATGGGCTGGTCGCGGTGAAGTTGAAAAAATGCGAGGTGAATTTTACCCACCAGTTTTCACAAGGTTTGTTGAGGGTGAGCTTGTTGTGGTGGATTTTTACACGGAAAACAAGCGTGATATCAGCGATATGTCCCGCCTGAGCGGCCTGTCTATAGGCGATGTTATTACAGAGATCGATGGTGTCGCCGTGGAAGAGTTGGTTAGGGATAAGCTGCGTTATTACCCTGCATCAAATGAAGCTTCAAGGCTAAGAGATATTGCTCCTGATTTGTTGAGGTCGAATAAGGCTAAAATAGATATAAGCTTTAGGCGCGACAAGTTAATGGGTAATACGTCGCTAAAATTATTCAAAAAGGAAGAGTTGCACGTTTTCCAGTTGTATCGCAAACCTAAGGGTGAAAAAAGCTATAAAACTATCGATGGGGATATTGGTTACGTTACGTTGGCCACCATTGAAAAAAAGGATGTGGATTCTATAAAAAATCAATTCAAGGATGCGGCAGGCATTATAATTGATATTCGAAATTATCCTAACACTCCATCAATGTATAGTTTGGGTTCATTTTTCGTGGAAGATAAAAGAGCATTCGCGAAATTCACTTATCCAAACATAAATAACCCGGGTGAGTTTGGCGTTGGTAATGTAGCGGTTCTTAAACCGTCGGAAGTGACTTTTAAAGGAAAGCTAGTTGTCTTAGTGAATGAAAACACGCAAAGTCAAGCTGAGTTTACTGCGATGGCATTTAGGGCGGGTAGAGACACTGCGATAATAGGGAGTAAAACGTCAGGTGCAGATGGCAACATTGTGAGCTTTGCTCTGCCGGGTCTATTAAGGACGACTTTTTCCGGTCTTGGAGTTTATTATCCTGACGGTGGAGAAACTCAAAGAGTAGGTATTATTCCTGATTTAGAGGTGAAGCAAACCATAGAAGGAGTGAAAGAAGGTAGGGATGAGTTAGTGGAAAAGGCTATTGAGGTAATTAGAACCAGGGAAGCTGCGATTAAGTAGTCAGATTCTCCCTACATGAGCCCCAAGGCCATCATTATCGACGTCCTGTGGCTCTATTTTCTTATTTTCAGCTAAAAATCGTCTCTATGAGGCTGATTTTGGACCTGTTTTAAGTCAATTTTCCCATTTTAGGTAGATCTCGCCTGTGCGCTTATTAATTGGTCGACTCCCACTAGGTTCGCCAAGTTGAATAACATCACCAGCTGACTGTCGTTTTTAACCAGTTCCTTGTACCTGGCTTTGACGAAACCAAACTGACATTTAACTATCCTAAATGGATGTTCAACCTTGGCTTGGATACTGGCCTTCAGGTATTCGTAACGGATGGCCAGCTTGTTCTTGCGTGGGAGCTTCTTCAACTCTGGCAGTAAAACTTGGATTGAATGCGGACTACTATGGCACTCATTCCATGCGCCGTACTAAAGCAACCTTGATCGATGCCAAAACAAAAAACATCAGAGCGGTACAGATTTTACTGGGGCACTCGAAGCTAGATAACACTATTCGTTACCTTGGAGTGGAACTGGAAGACGCTCTGAGGCTCTCAGAGCAAACAGACTGCTGAGGCTTGCTGATACAGGCTTTTCTCCTGAAAAGCCTGTGCCCCTTTACCAGTTTCAGGCGATAAGCTGCACAGGACATTGACGAGCCTGTTGACCTACTTTTACTAATCCATAAAAGCCAGTTACTAATTACTTTCGAAAAACATCAGTCTCAATACACACTTTTCAATTTTTCTTGCTAGTTTATTCGGCACGGCTCTGATAGAGTTCTTATTAATAACCAGCTTTTCAATAGCTTGG
>NZ_JACJFI010000493.1 GCF_014164505.1 Shewanella sp. SG41-4
AATAATATGAATGAAATCATCATTAGTGATAATAAGGCTTTGCTTAATATAGAAAAAATACATTGTTTTCTCACTGAAAGTAGTACTTGGGCTCAAGGGATAAGCCTTAAAACAGTTCTAAATTCGATTGAACATTCAGTGTGTATAGGTGCATATTTGAATGATGTACAGGTGGGATTTTGTCGGGTAATTACAGATAGAGCGACCTTTGGTAACTTGGTCGATGTTATTGTGTGGCCCGAATTTAGAGGGAATGGAATTTCAAAGCTATTGATGCAAGCAGTTATTGATCATGATTCGGTAAAGGGTATCAGAAGGTTAACGCTGGCAACGTCTAATGCTCACGGGTTGTATCAAAAGTTTGGCTTTACTAGCCTTAGTAAACCAGACACTTTTATGGAACGTTATGACCCATATGTGTATAAAGTTTAATACTTAATAATAAATAAACGTCAGCCAATAAGTTGCTTAATTTGGCGAGTGTCGCACTTCGGAGTTGAATCCGGGAGAAACTATGAATATAATTGCATTTATCGTCGGGATTGTCATTTCCGTCTTTGTCATATTGCGATTTAAGAAAAGTAGACTTGAATATAGTAAATTTGGATATTCACTTTTACTTATTACATTTCCATTCTATTATTTTCTATTTGCTGTTTATAGTAACAAGTATGAGGTATTATTTTTAGAATTACTGGGTGGTTTGGTTTTTTTTGTTTTAGCTTTTTTATCTATAAAATACAGTGATTTTTACAAATTCAATTTATTAGGTTTTGGCTTCATATTACATGGTATTTACGATATTGGTCATGATATATTCTTTATTAATGCAGGAACACCTTCTTGGTGGCCAGAGTTTTGTGGTGTGATAGATTTTATAATAGGACTATATTTGTTAACTCTTGCATTTAGATATCGTGTAAAGGCTATTTAAAATGGTGACTAATAATTAACTTCACTCGTTACTCGAACATTTTAGATTATTACTCTTTGCCACATTATATTGCTTCTTTAAGGACTCTAAAATTATTAGTAATTAAGAGGGGTTCTGAAGTTAGACGGATTTATATTGAAATATAAATAATTAGATAATAAGAAATTTTTTGGCTTTTTCTGGCGTTAACAATATAGCCGAACAGTTTCTCCCGTAATTTAGGCGTTAGTTTTCAGATAGGAAGAATGTAAATGTTCAACAAAATAATTATTATAGTATCTGCGTTGTTACTTCTTTTAGCATGCAGTGCTACAGGTCCAAAATTCAGCCAATTAGAAAGTTTAGATATGAATCAAGCAAACATTTATATCTATCGACCTTGGGCTATGTTAGATGGCGCTGCTGCACCAACCATCCAAATTGATGGCGTTGATCGCTTTGATCTTAGTAATGGTGGTTATGAGGTTATAACGTTACCTTTAGGTACTCATAAACTCACTGTAAAACAAGGGGCTTTCATGTCTAATTGGCGTGCAGAGGAAATGACTATTGAGTATGAATTTGAAGCAAATAAAAACTACTTTGTACGTTTATCTGCAGAGTTTAATGATGTTGGTGCTTATGGTAGTGTTATTTCTGTCTCAGGTGTTTATGGTTTTGGGCTGATAAAAGAGTCATTTGCACTGAGTGAACTAATAGAATTAAAGAAAACTAAATAATCGTCCTGTCCCGTTAAATTGGATATCTTACCATCACACTTGTCGTTCCTTATTCGTTGGGGGGTAATGCATACTGTAATCAATTATCGTTGGCAGTTACCCGGCCCCTTTTTGAATAACTTTACTTTGATGCCACACGCCTTCTTTGTAAGCATTCTAGCGAATGCTATATGAGCTGTTACAGTGTATGCGTCTAGCGAAGTACACCTAGCATCGATGTTCTGATTGTCTAAAAATACCTGCTCAATGATAAATTTGGAGCAGGTGATGAAAACATACAGAACAACTACTCAGTGGCAGATGCTACTTC
>NZ_JACJFI010000494.1 GCF_014164505.1 Shewanella sp. SG41-4
GCTACGCATTTCTTCCATAAAATCGCGCATAGTCAGAATCTGTTTAATATTTTCCGCCGTATACACCGTACCACGAGGGTTTAAGACTAACGCGCCTTTATCAACCGCATCAGATGCAAGAGGGATATCAGCAGTAATCACTAAGTCCCCTTTCACTACTTGTTCCACAATGTAGTTATCTGCTTCATCAAAACCCGAACTCACCCGAATCATGCTAACAAAGGGCGAAATAGGCACTTTAATCATTTGATTGGCAACTAACACTAATCGAACCGATTTACGTTCAGACGCCCTAAATAACATCTCTTTAACTGGGTTGGGGCAAGCATCAGCATCAACCCAGATTTTATTGGTTATCACCGCAAAATGCTCCACATCATTAACACTCATTAAGGCGCCAACCGATCGATATTCCAATCTTCATCGGTTTTAGTGTAAATAAATCGGTCGTGTAACCGATGTTCACCGCCTTGCCAAAACTCAATACTGGCTGGTCGCACTAAATATCCACCCCAAAACTTAGGTAATGGAACCTCACCTTGGGCAAATTTAGCTTTCATTTCAGCAAATTTACCTTCTAACGCCTGCCTTGCGCTAATCTTACTCGATTGCTTAGATACCCAGGCAGCGATTTGGCTGTCTTTTGGTCTAGACATAAAATATTTAGCCACATCCAACATCGATAATGGCTCCGCTTCCCCTAATACAGCCACTTGACGTTCTAGTGGATGCCAGGGAAACAGTAAACTGATTTTACTGTTTGTGGCAATCTGTTTTGCTTTGCGGCTTTCTAAATTAGTAAAAAATACAAAACCGTTATCATCAAACTTTTTTAGCAACACAATACGCTGAAATGGCTGGCCATCTTCATCTACCGTAGCGACACACATGGCCGTGGGGTCAGAAAGTTGAGCATCTTTTGCCTGTTGCATCCATTGTTCAAATAGATCCATTGGGTTAACAGGCAAATTAGCTCGTCTTAATCCACCTTGGCTATATTCACGACGAATATCACTTAAATCACTCATATTGGTTCCTCATTAATCCTTGCTGGATCTATTCTACGCTGAGCAGACACAAAAAAGCCAACGTCAACACGTTGGCGAATGTGTTTAATGCCAAAATTGAAACTACTTTTTAATTAAGTCTTTACCATCCGTCCAAACGTGTAGACTTATCAAGCGAGTCGATTGCAACAGCAAGCGCGGTAATATCAGCAGAATCAAAAGAGGGTGTTACTTCAACGACATCCATGCCGACAACATTCAAACCGCGTAAGCAACGAATGACGTCATCGCTTTATAGCTAGTTAACCCTCACAAACAGGCGTACCAGTAACTAGTGCAACAGCAGAGTCTAAACAGTCAATGTCGAATATGACACATAACCAAATGCGTTTTAACAAAGCGAATAATCTGGGTTTTCTGCGATAGTAGTTATAAACTGTCCAAAAGATGGAAACTGCCGATAATTACAATAATGTAGGGCTCAGCACTTCTAAGCAATCTTGCTGATAATGGCTGAAATGTATGTTGAAACCTTGCTCGATAGTCATCGCGCAATGACTTAAACACAAGTAATTTGAAAAGTGCTTATTGATAATTTTACTATTAAAACCAATAATGTCGCAGCTATTAGGCTGCAATAATCTTACCAGCTCAGCAAAAATATCAACCTGAGCTGAGCTGATATCAATGTTCGTTTCAACGCTCACGTAAGAGCTATTTTCTTGTGGTGTAATGTGTATTGTAAAATATTCAGCTCCGCGAATACCGTTGATAGAATAACCCAACGGACTGAATAGATGTTGATCAAAAATAAAACCATTAAATAATTTTTCCAGTTGCAGCATCTGAATAATTTCAATAGTTGATTGCTGATCACTGCATAAATAATCTGCTACCGTACCAGAAATATGATACATCAGCAGTTCATTTGTGGTGTCGAGCTTGCTGGCTTGAT
>NZ_JACJFI010000495.1 GCF_014164505.1 Shewanella sp. SG41-4
CATGACTGCCCGTTTTAAGTCTCTTACATGGAAACAAACTCACTTAGTGGTTTTTACCGCTTTGTTTTTTGCAATTGCCATCTTTATTGTAGAAATCGCGTTAGTTGTCATTACGACTAAGCAACAGCTTACTGCTGCACAGCAAGAACTGCTCAATTCCGTCGAACAAACCACTACCAATGCGGTATGGTCATTAGATGACAAACTTGCCAGTCAGACACTAGAAGGCATCATTAAAGTCGATAATGTTGGTTCTGCAGTGATTGAACTCGATGATGGTTCATTATTTGTGTCATCCACAAATGAATCAAACGGGTTATCAGATAATTACTTTTCCTTGAGTAACCGTCTTTTTGAGAATTTAAAGGAGATATCTCGGCCGTTGTATCGCCCATTTTATTTCGAAGGCAACAAACAGCAACAGCTTATTGGTACGCTGACAATTTTTTATGACACCCAAAAACTGACCACAAAGCTCTTTAGCCAGTTACAACTTGGGCTAATAGCAACTTTGGCTCGCGCATTATTACTTACACTAGTTTTAACGGTAGTGTTTCATCGCTTTTTAACACAACCTATTGCGCGGATCAGTGAAGCTATCGATAAAATTGATCCTGATTACCCTGATGAAAATTTATTACCCATGTCAAAAGCCCATAAAGATGATGAATTAGGGCTCGTCACCAGTAAATTTAATCAAATATTATTACAATTTAGTCAGACTCAAAATAAACTGCGCAAGATGGCGACCAGAGATCCCTTAACTGGTTTGCCAAACCGTACTTTATTGTTAGAAACGTTAAATGTCACCATCCAACGCTCTCGAGTTCATAAGAGAAATTTTGCATTACTGTTCATAGATTTAGATCGATTTAAAAACGTTAACGACTCATTGGGTCATGCTATTGGTGACCAATTCCTCGCCCGAATAGCTCGTATTTTAGAAAGAGTGGTCGGAGATAGAGGCAGTGTTGCGCGTTTAGGCGGCGATGAATTTGTTATTTTAGCCGATGAAATTCAAACACCATCACAAGCAGCTGATTTTGTTGATAAGTTACTAATCCAATTAAATACACCAATTCAACTAAATGAACATGCTATCCATCCTGCGGCATCTATCGGTATATCAATATATCCAGAAGATGGTACAACAGCAGAAGATTTGATTCGTCATGCTGACATAGCTATGTATAGCGCGAAAGCTGCTGGTTCTAATCAATGGTCCTTCTTTAAGCAACAAATGACCGAACGAGCGGCGGTGAGATTACGTACAGAAGCCTCATTACACGATGCCTTGAAAAACAATGAGTTTCTATTGTATTTCCAGCCTAAATTTGACTTAAAAACAAATAAAGTGGTTGGTTGTGAAGCCCTAATTCGCTGGCAAAAAGATGGCCGTTTGATTAGCCCAATGTCATTTATTCCAGTAGCCGAAGAAACGGGTATTATTATTCCTATAGGACGTTGGGTTATCGAGCAAAGCTGTAAAGTCATTAGAGACTGGCAACGAAAATATAATTATGAGATTCCAATAGCAGTAAATGTAGCATCACAACAATTTGCAGATGCCAGTTTAGTTCCTGATATAAAACAACTCGCGATACGTTATCAGATACGCCCAGAGTTGTTAGAAATCGAAATTACTGAAACTTCATTAATGAATGATGTTGAACAAGCTATTACCAAATTGGAGCAACTCAAATCAGCTGGCTTTGGTATTGCAGTCGATGACTTTGGTACTGGATATTCATCATTATCATATTTACGACATTTACCTATTACCACAATGAAAATTGATCGTGCATTTGTCAGCGATCTTCCTGAGGATAGTGCCATAGCTTCAACTATTTTGATGCTTGGACGTCAGCTGGACTTAACAGTTGTTGCAGAAGGCATTGAAAATATTGAACAACTTGAATGGCTTAAAGAAAACCAATGTGAAATTGGCCAAGGCTTTTACT
>NZ_JACJFI010000496.1 GCF_014164505.1 Shewanella sp. SG41-4
TACATCACTGGATATTACAGTGAAACTAGACCCCATCAATATAATGGTGGGTTAACGCCAAATGAGTCAGAACGTTTATATTGGAATGACTCTAAAACCGTGGCCAATATTACTTGACCACTACACACAACCGTCTAGTCGGTAGTGAAAATCAGGAATACCCTTTACTTTGGCAAGTTGTCGAGTAAATGTTTGCACTCTCCCGTCAACGTTTTTCCTAAACCTAGGGTTTGATTCGTCATACGTACCTTTAGCAAGCTCTATTTCTTTTTCGATTGAAAGCCTCTCAAATCCAGCCTTCATTACTTCTGAGATTGCGTGTCGATGTGGGTGGTATTTTTCTACTGTGTTGTATACTTGAGCGAGTATTTGCGCGTGGATATTGATGGGCAAGGCGATATGTTGTTTATCTGGCTTATCCGCCGCCCTAAGTGCCCTGCAATCTATCTCTGAAAAGTATTGTCCTTCAATAATGCATAGTTCAGATAGTTTATTTAATGTAATGCCAATCTGTCGCAATGAGGAATGTGCATAGTGGCCTCTAAGGTTATCTTTTAGCTTCTTCCATTCCTTGTCTTTAGACAGCAATGAAAAATTAGAGCTGCCCCAGTAGCGAACAATATAACTTAATGAAGAAAGGTAATTGTTAAGCGTATTAACCGCAAAGTTGCCACTTACCGATTGCGCTTTCAAATGCTCTAAAATGTGGCACATTACATCTTGGACATTCTCCCTGTGATCTTCGCTAATACAGGTAAATAAAAGGTCTTTACGGGCTTGACCCAATGCAGTGAAATCCCATTTTTCACCATAGCGTAGTGATTTTAAGATGGTTGATTTTCAATGTTTGAAGTCTCAACTCCTATTTCAATCTAAGCCAAGCAGGCTGGGGGAAGTGGACCAATTTCAAATGAAAAAATAGCTTCATACTTCCTGTCTTTAAATATAAAAAACCAGCCTACTTTTTCATTTGTTCTCAATATTTATATTGTCAGACTCACTCACTGAGAAGTCATAGGCGGCCGGATGTAGAGTGGTAAAGAGCGAAATGGAAGCTTAAAGTCGGCGTTGTTGACTTAATCGATTGAAGGGTAATTGCCCAATGTGATGAGTAGATTGGCCAATTGATCCAATATCAAAAGTCATTATGGGTAAGGCAAAGAGCGAGATCGTTAACTGGAAAGAGTATAAAAGGCATTGGTTAATCGTGGCTCGATCACCTTTTAGATAGATGAAGAATTTATCTCAACTTGGCACTGTAAAGAGCACTAGGTGCGCGGGGGCGAGGCCATACCAACAGCGATCATGCTAATACAATTCAACAAAGTTGGTGGCAAAAAATATTTTTGTGCCTTTCGTTACATCACTGCAAGGGTTGTACTGTCCAACAATGATGGACGATATTGTCAATCACACTTGTTAGCCACAAATTGATTCCCTAGGCCTTGAGAACTAGTGATCCTATCATTTCGAAGACATTCAAATTCATCCACTGGATCTAACCTATCCCACGCAAGCATTAGCACTAATGTATCTGTGGATATGGATTGCCAATTTAATCTATTCCAAATAGCCAAAGTGCCCATTGAGAGACATGTAAAAATCCGAAGTGCGGCTATACCATTCGATCCTCAATACCAAGAATAGTTGGCTAGGAGAAAATCGAAAAGACAAGCTCGTAACTCTTGGAATGAACTTGCTCTCACTGCTTTATAAGTTGCATTGTCCTGAACAGCGTCTATACCGGAAAGTATTTTCCTATAGTGATGGCCAAAAATTGCCAGCTAGTTGATTCGCCAATGATACATTTCTAACGCCTACCAACATGTTTCCATCTTCGGTGAAACTTAAAACTATTTTGGTAGCAGGACGATTATCATCGAATAGATAACTGTACTTTGCGGTTATTCTTTCTGCATCAGCCTGAGTTCTTGCCGTC
>NZ_JACJFI010000497.1 GCF_014164505.1 Shewanella sp. SG41-4
TTGCTAATGACTTCTCAATATCAATATCTGGGTCTTTATAAAATGCATTAATTCGGTCACTAAGCTTATCCATGAGCCAGTAGTCGTAAATGCCGTCAACACCATAATCATCAATTGTTGTTCTTGTTTCTTCATCAATATTTAATTCATTACATAAATCATCTAGCTCATACGAACCGTCTGAATCATGGATATACTGACCGATACGATTAACATCATCAGAACTGAACACCTCACCATACAGCCATTCATTTGAATAGTTGTTTAGGTCAAGAGTGCTGCATTCGAATTGAAAGGGCATAATTGTCTGTATTATTTTACAAACCACAGATAATTGACGTTGGTCAAAGTTGAGTTTTGAAACATCAAACTCAGTTATATAAGCATCTGAAAATGTTATTCTTGCAGCGAATGAGTTTAAATGCCAATCTCCAAAGTCACCGTTTCTATTAATCGAAAGAGACAGTGTTGAAATCTCGGCTCGATTTTTAAGAATATTATCGTATTCTTCGGCTATTCTGTTTTGCGTTTCAGGCAAGCCTTTTAAAGCATTAGTGATTAGTTGTCTTATCTTGGTTTCATGCTCACACATGATGCTAGATATTTTTGTGGTAAACGGTTTCCAGCATTTTTCAGCAATCAGATCTGACACTAAATTAATTTGAGTTAGACGGTCTTTTTCAGCAATGGCGTTAGCGACTTGATCTTGGCTAATAAACCCCTGTTTAAGCCCAAACATTAGCATTGGGGATATAGCTTTTAGGTTCTCGTCATACAAAGGATAAGAACAGGTTAAGCTCTCAAGTTTATTCTTCAAATCAGGCACTTCTGCATTGTTCATGCTTGCGTACCAAATTTTATGTAACTTCTGTGGGTTAATGCTCATGTAAATTCTGCCCTTTATGCTTGATGTAAATACAATAACCCAACACTCAGAACGCGCTACTCGCATGAGAAAAACATACGAATAACAAAAAGGCGCAATTGAGCGCCTTTTTATGCTTGTGGTAAATATTTACCCAATAGGGGGCATATCTTTAGATTGTACAAAGTGAGCGTTAGTTCGAATTGCCTTAATTTCTTTTATTAGGTTTGTCGAATTTCGCTTGGGGTTTTTATTTACATCATCAACCCAATGTTTAAGCTTAGACACAATATTATCTATGATTTACCCTTTTAGCTTTACAGGGATCAAAGGAAACTCGTAGATGGTTTCGGTTGCAGAATCATTCAATACACCATCTTCGATATAAATTCGTGTGTGTCTAAGCATCGGGTACTGTTGCGTTAATATGCGCTGCACTTCATCCAAGTCGGATTGAGGTGCTGGATCTGAAATAATGGCCGCACCAATTTTAAATTTTCTAACAATTGCATTCATGTTCAACATAGTTTGGTACTCTTTTAAAGTGATTCATCGTCAAAGTCATCATCCAATTCATCAACATCTAAATTGTCATCTTGAACGTTTGTAGCTTCGGCTACCTGACTTGGTTTTGAGGCTTCATTGTTTTGAACGTTGGCAACTTGTTCAGATAGGTTAAACAGTTCATTGGTTAACATATTATCAATATCGACAAGGCTTCCCGTAAGCACGATTGGGGTTCTTAGTAAATCGGCTAGTTCACCCTGAGCATTTGACTCTACTTGAGTAGTAAGCACTACTCTTGCTTTATTTAAAGGTAAAAATTGGATTGAGAAATTGATGCGTTCAGCACCACCAATCGTTTTGAGTTGAGTAAGTTGATTTAACATTGAAACCTCTTTTGCTGAATGTGTTTTAATACCGATATAGTGCGTCAAGATTGAAAACGGGCAACTGTGTACCCGTTTGCTTATATTGGTTATTTAATCAATGCTTGGTATTCATCAGGGGCAAAGCTAGACCAATCAAATGGAGTATTTAAAATTGAGTCGATAAACTTGCCTTTGCC
>NZ_JACJFI010000498.1 GCF_014164505.1 Shewanella sp. SG41-4
GTAAGCGGTTAATTAACCCCACATACCAATAATACTCACGCTTTAATATAGTGCCTTTTTCACCGGAGGTACTATGAACCAAGAACAAAAGCGCGCCCATTGGGTATCAATTGTTGAACAACAAAAACAAAGCCAGCTATCCATTAAGCAATTCTGTACAGACAGCGGCATCAGTTATCAAACCTTCTACTATTGGTCTAAGCGGTTGCGCGTTCCTGACGCCATGCAAACCTTGCCCCCCATCATTGTCGATGAACATGAATATACGCAAGCTCTGTCGGTGAACATTACCTTTACCAACGGTATTCGCGCTGAATTTCCTGCTACGCTGAGCCAAGCTCAAATTAGACATTGGGTTGCTGCATTGCTATGACACCGACCGGTAATGTGTACCTAGTATCAGGTGTCACCGACATGCGAAAGTCGATTGATGGATTATCATTAATCGTCGCAGATACGCTTGAGATGGACCCCTTTAGCCAGGCTTGGTTTATCTTTTGTAATCGACACCGCGATAAACTTAAAATCTTATTCTGGGATACTAACGGATTTTGGCTTTACTATCGTCGCCTCGAAAAAGGGCATTTTAAGTGGCCAGTGCCTAAATGTGATGGCGCAGTTCATATCAGCAAGCAGCAATTACATTGGCTATTATCGGGATTAACCTTAGATAATCCTAAGGCGCATCGACCCATATTTGGACTTGAAGTGTGACGGTGAATGTTGATCGCAAATTTCTACTTGAACGATCATTTTTCGCTGTCACACTAAGGATATTAAAAACCTTTTAAGACCTGAGCCACCTTGACTGACCTACCTGATGACGTAGCACAACTCAAAGCCATGTTGCTGCAACTGCAAGCAAAAGAGCGTGCACAAGCAGAAGAAATTGCTGAGCTTAAAACGACAGTTCAGCTGCTGATTGAGCAACTCAACTTAAGTAAGTCCAAGCGCTTTTCATCACAAAGTGAAAAGGTCGCCAAGGGCACGTTTAACGAAGCTGAGCAGCAACATGCGTTGCCCAAAGTAAACAAGACCAAGGCTAAAACAGGCAGAAAACCTTTACCTGAAGCGCTTGAGCGTGAAGTTTATCAGCACGAACTCAGCGCCCCTTGTTGTGAATGTTGCCAAACACCCCTTCATGAATGCGGAAAAGAAGTTAGTGAAGAGCTAAAAATCATTCCACAGAAAGTCAGCGTTATCCGTCATGAGCGTACCAAATACACGTGTCGTCAATGTGAAAAAACACAAGTCAGCAATAAAGTTATTACCGCCCCTAAGCCTGCGAGTATGTTGCCTAAAAGCATGGGCAGTGCTGAAACGTTTGCGGCAATCGTCACGGCTAAATATGTTGATGCATTACCGCTCTATCGCCAGGTTGATATTTTAAATCGCTCCGGTATTGAAATCAGCAGAGGCACACTCGCAAATTGGTGTGTACAACTAGGTGATAAAGTCCAAATTATCATCGATGCAATGAAAGCCAAACTCCTGAATGAAAAGCTGATTTGTGCCGATGAAACAACGGTACAAGTCCTTCGAGAAGAAGACAGACAAGCCGAAACTAAGTCGTACATGTGGGTTTACCGCAGTGGTGAATTTGCAGAAAACCCTGCGGTTATTTATGACTATCAACCGAGTCGTGCTGCCGCCTGTGTAAAGGATTTCCTAACGGGATACTCAGGCTACCTCCTGACCGATGGCTACAGTGCTTACAATACGCTTGAGCAGGTCACTCAAGCCGCTTGTATGGCACATGCCAGACGTAAATTTACCGATGCACAAAAAGCAACGCCATCCAAAAAAGCAGGTAAACCCGAAAAAGCATTGAGTTATATTGCCAAACTTTACGGTATAGAAAAACAGGCAAAAAACTTAACCTCCCAAGCGCGTCAACAGCTGAGAAAGCAACAAGCCGA
>NZ_JACJFI010000499.1 GCF_014164505.1 Shewanella sp. SG41-4
ATTAACGTATGTTGACTCGTTAGCCATAAATTACCTTGATTATCGCCGATGATTGCTTTTAAACGGTTATCCGGTAGGCCCTGTTTACGTGTAATGTATTCAATGCTAAATCCCTGAGGGGCATCAGCCTTAGGGACTATTTTGGCTAACCCTAGTCCTTGGGTTGCTGCCCATATAACGCCTTGTTCATCTTTAAAAATACCCCCTATACGAATGTTCTCCCTCTCGGAGCCCAAGCTCAAGTGTGAGGTTTCGTCTGTTTTAGGATCAATAATAAAAATACCATTGGTGGTGGCTAACCATAACTCGCCTTGGTTACCAATTAAGGTGTCGAAGGTAAAGTTTCCACCCGAAGTATAAAGGTTGTTTGCGTCGTTAAAATAATGTTTTATCATCCCTTTTTGCTGGTTAAATAACATTACGCCAGCGTCTAAATACCCAGTGATCCACACATTACCTTCTTGATCTGGGTCAACAGTATAAAAATCAGTATTAGGAAATCCATAGGGATTATTTGCTGCATTACTAAAGTACTTAAGAGTGTCAGAACGTTGATCATAAAAACTCATGCCTTCAGCGTCAGAAAACCACAGGTTATTATCCTTATCCGTTTTTACATTCCATATATTGTTTATTAATGATTGAGAGGTTTTATCTTTTAAGGGGCCTAATTCAACGGTTTTTTTATTGATGTTTATCTTATCAATACCCTTATTTGTTGCTACCCAAGCATCACCTGATTGCGTTATTTCTATTGCGTAGACATTGCTGCCAGATAACTCTGATTGGCTGGCGAGTGGCTTATACAGGCGACTAGATTGCTTTAAAGGCGTGAAATAGGCTGCGCCTTGATCGGTAGCAAACCAAACCAGTCCTGAATGATCGATAAATACATCCGCAACATCATCGGTCGGTAATGATTGTGGATTAAACGTTTGTGCGGTTAGCCAATCAAAATGTTCAGATGTTACTGTTAAATTTGCCGCACCTTTACTGGTGCCAATCCAGATATTTTGTTCATCTTCAATGGCAATGCTGGTGATGTAGTTACTGGGGATTTGTCCAAGCTTTGGTTGATTAGTACTAAAAAAATGTTGGAATGTGTTGTTGTTGGGCATAAATTTAATTAAGCCAAAATGTTGGCTGCCAAACCAAAGTTGGCCATGATTGTCTATTTGGCTAGCCAGAATGTAATCACTAAATAAATCTGCCGTAGTAACGGATGAGTCTGCTGTGGATATTGCTTGTGCTTTATCTGATTGATATAACCGCATTGTTGTACTGTTGGGTTCTAATAATGCGAGACCATAGTCTGTTCCTACCCAAAAACGGTGTTGTGTATCTTCTACTATGCTGTAAATAGATGTTTGTACAGGGGTATCTTGTTGGTTTAAATATAATGGCACCGAGATAAAATCGGTTCCATGCTCTGTTTTATATTGTAACCCACTGCCAGTACCTATCCATAGCTGACGTTTTGAATCCAAGTATAAGCGCATTATCCAATTAGTATTTTGTGCGAAAGGCTGTTGTGAGGTGGGGTAGATGTTAACTACATCATCGACGGTGAGTTGATTAAGACCGTCTTCGGTTGCAAACCAGATATTGCCTTGGGTGTCTTCGATAATATCTGTAACAAAGTTATTCGATATATGTCTTTTGGAACCCGGTGAAAACTGAAAATTTATAAACTCTTGGACATCATAACGGCTCACCCCTGCACCGGTCGCAAACCACAAGAAACCATTTTTTTGCTGATAAATCGACGTGATCATGGTTGAAGGTAAACCGTCTGCGATATTGAGCCTATCTATCTGAAACTGTTTCGCATTTGGTGCTGAAGTGAAAGCAACTGATAAAAGTAAGCATAACAGCGAGCATATCCATCTCTGAAAAAACAACACCATCAGATACCT